>JAESQQ010000185.1 GCA_016765095.1 Planctomycetota bacterium
CCCTCGCGCGCAGGCTCCGCTTGGCAGCCGACGAGGCTCGGGGCGAGGGGGCGAGCGCGCTCTGCCTCGGGGCTAGCCTGGAGCTCCTCGAGCCTCTCGCTTCAGGCGAGGACTCCGCCGCGACGGGCGCGCGTCGAGAGCTTGCCTGGCTGCGGGCCGGTCAGCTTCGATTCAGTGAGGCGCTCTCGCTCTGGGGCGGAGGCCCAGAGGAGTCCGACCCCAGCGCGGAGCTCCTGCTGAGCATGGCGAAGAGCTGCTCCCAGTCGTCCCCCCTCGTGCTGGAGCCCGGCGAGGCGTTCTTTGCTTGGCTCGAGTGTGGAGTCGCCCTGAGCGGGCCGGCCGGGGTGCGCCCTATTCGGCCCAATGGAGAGCAGCTCAGGTTCGCGCCCCCCGGGGCCCGCGGCTTGAGAGCCTGCGCCTGGGGTCCTCACCGAGATCCCGCTAAGGGTGAACTGCAGTTGGTCTGGATCGGGGAGACGCTCGTTTGGGAGAGTCACAACCTGGCGGCCAGCGAGCGCGACGTCGTGGTCGTCGGGTCGGGGAAGCTACCCACGAAGCTTCTAAGTTTGTCGATAGGGGACATTGACGGAGATCGCCGCCTGGACCTGGCTCTCTTGAGCTGGTCGCACCCGGAGGAGACTTGCGTGGCGTTCGCGCGGCCGGGTGCTCCCGCTGAGCACCGGGTTCTATTCGACGGCGGGGGCCCGCTGCCCGAACACCCCTGGCCGCAGGGCTCACGGGTCTCCTCGAAGTGGGTGCACCCTTCGACTACAAGTTTGTGCAGATCCTCGACCTCGGGCGCGACGGGCGCCCGGAGATCGTCCTGGCGCCTTCAGAGCTCGCAACCCAGCGGGCGGTGCTCGTTCTCGGGTGGCGGGAAGGCGTCTTCCGCTGCCAGGCGGACCTCCCGCTTGGGTCGGTGGGGGCGATCTCGCTGACTCGCTATCAAGGGGCGGAGGCGGCCGTCCTGACCGTCGATCGAGCGGCGGGCGCGAGGTCCTGGGGGCTCGGCTCTCTCGAGCAGGAGGGGCACGCGCTCCTCGCCGGGGGTGAGGCGGGCCCCGAGTTCGCCGCCCGCTGGGTCTACCCCGGCCAGGTCAGCGATCGGACGCGACGGACCTACCGAAACCTGAGCGGCTGGATCTAAGACGGTGAAGGGGGGCCGCGTTTCGTGCGGGGACACGCGGCGCAGGGGGGCGGTTATCGCCTCGAGGCGGTCTCGATCTCAGCGCTAAGGGCGTCTGCGGATCTCCCTCCCAGCTCGCGTCTGCTCCTGACCGAGGCGCCCGGCGCGCGTCCGCGGCGGGTCTGGGCAGGAAAGAGCCCCCGCCTGGTGTGGGGTCAGCGGCTCTTTCAGCCCGGCGCGGACGCGCGCCGGGCGCCGGTTGGGCAAGGCTCGGCTAAAGGGCAGTTCCCACGGTCGAGAGCGCGGCGGCTGGCTTGGGCCGGACGGGTCCTCCAGCTCTTGGGCCACGCTCCTGAAGCTGAGGTTGTCGCGGACACGTTGCGAGTCGACCACCCAGACGCGGCCGCGACCCGCGATTTGATCTGGGCGGCCGAGCCTTCTCGGGGCAGCGGGCTGCCTGGCCGACCTTCGACGGTCGGCTGAGGTTTCGGGTTCTCCTGACGGCGGCCGACGGCGGCCGAGCTCGTTTCGCTTGGGAGCTTCGCGACGGAGAGGGCCGGCTCGCGTTTCGCGGAGTCAGGACGCTCCCCCAGGCCCCCGACGCTTGGACGGGGCGGGACACGCTCTACCTAGGAGTCGTCAGCTCTCCCTCCGACAACCAACAGGGCGCCAGCACGGAGAATCGCCTCTTCTCACCGCTCTCGTCGGTCGTCGTGAGACGCCTCGTGGTCCGCGGTCCGCAGGCCCGAGCTCGGGAGAAGTCCACAGAGGACCCGTGGCGACTGCTCTGGCAAGGGCACGCGGGGCTCGCGCGGGGCGACGCGGACGCCGCGCTGCGGAGCTACGAGGCAGCGTTGGGGCGACTCAAGGCGCCGCCCGCGTTGACGGGAGTTCACTACGAACTCCCGATTCCCGAGGCCGACCTCCGCTGGGAGCTCCTCTGCTGGCGAGGCGTCGCTCGCCAGGGGAGCGGCGACGCAGACGGCTGGCGGGACCTCGAGACCGCGATCCGAGAGCGCCCGGACCACGGCCTGGCGTTCTTGGAGTCGCTCGGGACCGGGGTCCCGAGAACAATGGAGCGGCGAGCCGCCTTGGCCGTCCTGGCGGCCCTCGGAAAGGACGCGGATCCTCTCCTGCGCGCGATCGCCACGCGAATGTCCGGAGACCTGCGTGGGCTCCAGCTCCGGCCGAGCTGGGACATGGGCAAGCCTGCTCGACAGCGTGTGCTCATTCGTTTGCACTCGGTTCTGGCCGGCACGAGGGGCGATCAAGGAATGCAGGACGGCTACCGCCGACTGCTGACGAACTGGGACCCAGAGATCTCCCAGCCCCGACGGCAACTCCCGCGGGTGTTGTTCCCACTCGAGCCACCCCCCGGAGTGACCTTCGAGGGCCTCTGCGCCCCGGAGAGCGGGGTTAACCCCGGCAAGAGGGCACTCTTTGGGGACCTCAGGCGGGCGAACTGGGCGATCGGGATTCGCCCCCAGGACGCTCGGGGCTGGATGCTCCGAGCCGTGAGCCTGGCATCACTGGGCGCTGGGGGGCTCGCATATCAGTCTTGTCGGGAGGTCCTTCGGTTGGACGCCCCCCCCGAGATCCGTAGACTGGCGCTTGGGCTGTTGGCGAGGCAGGCGCTAGCCTTGAGCGACCGAAGCGCGCACCGGCGTTGGGTCTCGGAGCTTCGCGCGCTCAAGGAGTCGCCCCAAGTCGTGGAGGGTTTGGAGCGAGCGTTTGAGAAGAAGCTCGCCGGGGAGTCGCCACGTTAGCCAGGTTGGCTGCGAAGGCAGCCAGAGCAGCGCCCACCCCTCGGTCCGCGTAAGCTGCGCTCGTGTCCCGCTTCTACTGGATGTACTCCTTGATGCTGATCGGCGCCGCCGCCTTGGCGAGCGTCAGCGGGCTCCGCTCCTTGTTCACGCTTCCAGCGACGACCACAGCCTTGGTGGGTTCGCTGGTCGGCGCCTTGGCGTTCACCGCGTTTGGTGTTTTGGGGAGCAAGGCCCTGATCCGGTTCCGCTGGTACCGCGACATGGCGAGCCTCCTCAAGCGGCTCCTGTCCCACGACGAGCTCCTCGGGCGCGACCTCGATACGAGCCGAGCCCTGCCGATCGCGGCCTACTCGAGCTTGGGGGAGGAGGCCTTCTTTCGGGGCTTGATCCAGCCCTACTTGATCCTCTGGATCGCCAAGCAGGCCGGGACCGAGCCGGAGAGCTTTCTCCCGATCGCGGCCGGCGTCGGTGTCACGAGCCTTCTCTTTGGGGGAATGCACTTCCCTGTGCTCAAGGAGCTGCGCCCTTGGACGCTGTTTGCGGTCGTGGCTGGGATCGGATTCGGGCTCCTGGCGGCGCTCTCGGGTTCGATTTTGCCGGCGGTCTTGGCGCACTTCCTAATCAACTGGCTCAACCTCCGCTGGCTGGCGAGGAGCGAGATCGAGCCGACCGATCTTGAGGAGCTCTTCGGCGGCGGCCCGGCGAGCCTCTAACCGACGCCTGACCCCAGCGCCACCTCGTCGGCAAACCCGCCATCTCCCGGTTGCTCGGGCCAGGTAGCGGTGCTTAGATGAGCCATCGTCGTGGGAGTCCTCGGCGGTCAGGCGGTGCACAAAAATGGGTGATCAGGCCAGCGCGCAAGACTTTCAGGCGCAAGAAAAAAGCCTCCGCGCTCGGGGCGAATCGCAGGCTCTGATCGATCTCTACTACGACCGCTCAGGCCAGTTGGAGGACGCCGCCCGCGAGCGAATACTCTTCCAGGCGGGCGAGGTCGCTCAAGACGACCTCAACGACCTTCCCCAGGCCGAGACCTTCTTCCAGCGCGCTTACAGCGTCCGCAAGACCTATGCCCGCGCCTTGGGCGCCCTCAAGGTGCTCTACAAGGCCCAGAAGAACTCCCTGGGGTTGCTCAAGATCCTCGAGCAAGAGCGCGAGGCGACTCCCGACGATCGGCGGCGCGGCCAGCTCTCGCTCGAGATCGGCGACTTGGTCAGGAAGAAGGACCCCAAGCGGGCGCTCGAGAACTACGCCAAAGCGATCGAGGCCTGGCCCAAGAGCCGGGCCCCCCTCGACGACCTCGAGAAGCTCGCCCGCAACCAGAAGCGGTTCGGGCTTCTGGTCAAGGCCTACGAGCAGCTGGCCGGGGTCGCGTCTGCCAAGCAGGCTGCGATTTACTACTTCCTTGGTGGGACCGTCCTGTTCGAGAACCTCAAGGACACAGCCGGGGCGGCGGCGGCCTACAGCGCGGCCCTCGAGAAGGGACCCAAGGACCCTCGGATCCTCAAGGCGATCGTTCGTCACTTCGAGAAGCAGAAGGACTGGGAGGGCCTCGCCAAGGGCCTCTGGCAGCAGCTCGAGGTCGCGGAGAGTAAGAAGGATCGGCTCAAGGCTCGCAAGCGATTGGCCTGGGTCTATGAGGCTTGCCTCAACCAGCCCAAGCGCGCGCGCCCGATTCTGCTCAAAGCGCTGGAGGAGGCTCCCCAGGAGGAGCAGCTCGTCGCGACGCTCCTCAAGATCTGCAAGGGACTCAAGGACCCGGTCGCGCTCGCGGAGGCATACGAGTTCGACGGCAGGCTGGGGGGACGAACTCCCAAGGAGCAGGCCGAGAGTTACGCGGCTGCGGCGGAGCAGTGGGACCGCGCCAAGAAGGGCAAGAAGGCCTACGCCGCTGGGCGGGAGGCTCTCAAGCTGGACCCCAAGTCGCCCAAGGGGCTCAAGCTCCTCGAGAAGATCACCCACAAGCTGTCCAAGTGGGACGAACACGCCGTGATCCTGGCGAGCGAGCTGGAGCTCCTCAAGCCGAAGCGTTCTCCTCAAGAGCTGGCAGCCTCGCTCAAGATTCTCAAGCGCCTCGCCGAGACGCTAGAGCTCAAGCTCAAGGACAGCGCGGGAGCCCGCGAGGCGCTTGACCAGGTGGTCGAGCTGGCGCCTGGGGAAAGTTGGGCCTGGGCGCGCATGCGCAGCCTGGCTCGCGACGCTGAGGACTGGGTCGGCCTAACCGGGATTGACGAGCGGGCCCTTGAGCACGTCGACGCCGAGGGAAAGGTCAAGCTCTGGCGAGAAATGGGCGAGGTCTACGTCGGCACGCTCGCGGATCCCAAGCGCTCCCTCGTGCCGCTCAAGGCCCTCCTCAAGGCGGCCCCCAAAGACTTGGCCGGCCATCAGCTGATCTGCGAGGCGCTCCGCGAGATCGCAGACTGGGCGGAGCTGGCCGAGTGGCTCGAGCCTTACGCCAAGCTGCGTCCCGTGGCTGCTGAGCAGGCGGAGGCGCTGCGTGAACTCGTCGAACTTCGGCTCGAGAAGCTCGAGGATCCGAGCGGCGCCCTCAAGCACCTCGAGGGCGCGCTCAAGGTCGAGACAGAGGGAAGCGGCGCCTTGGCGAGCTGGAAGCTCAAGGCCAAGATCGCCGAGCGCCTCGGCGACGACGACCTCCAGCGGACCGCTCTGGCCCGCGTCAAGGAGTTCGAGCAGGACCCCGCGACGCTGCGCTGGGTTCGGATTCAGCTCGCGAAACTCGAGGAGCGCGCGGGCAACCTGGACGGAGCCTTGGCGACGCTCCAAGAGATCCTGGCGGAGGTCCCCGACGACGCCGACGCGCTCCCCGTCGCGATCCGCTTGCTCCGTGAGCTCAAGCGCCTCGACGAAGCCGTGGCGGTCCTCGAGGCGGCGGCCGTCGTCGTCGCCGATCGACCCGAGCGGGCGCACGAAGTCCTCAGCGACCTAGGCGCGCTCCTCGACACCGACCTCAAGGACACGACTCGGGCTGCCGACGCGTGGGGTCGCGCGCTGCGCGCGCGCCCAGAGGAAGAGCGCGCCTTCGGCGAGTCCGTTCGCACGGCCCGCGCGATCGGCGCTGAGAAGGCTCTGTTCGCGCTCCTCGACGAAATCGCGAACGAAGTTCGCCGGCCGGATCGGAGCGAGGCCTACCTCCGTGAGCTGGCCTCGCTGGCGCGCGGTCCGCTCGCGGACGCCAAGGAAGCGGCGCGGCGCTACCGACAGCTTCGGGCGGCCCTTCCGGCCGACCGCGTCGCTGGGACCGCGCTCCGTGAGCTGTATCGGGAGCTCGAGCGCTGGTCCGATTTGACCTCGCTCCTTGAAGACCTCGCCAAAGACGACGTCCTCGCCGATACGCGCGGTTGCTGGCGCGAGGCTGCGGAGGTCGCGGAGAAGAAACTCGAAGATCTCCCGCGAGCTGCGGAGGCGTTCGAGGTCTTGCTTGAGGGCGAGCGCGACCCCTGTGAGCCGGCTTTCGCAGGGCTGGTCTCGATCTACGACCGCCTCGAGCAAGGTGAAGAACAGCTCGCAGTCCTCTTGCGACAAGACGTGCTGCTCGAAAAGGGCCGCGGGGACTTCCCCACCGAGGGCGCTCGGAACACGTTTCGCGCAGAGCGCTTGAGTGAGGGCGCGACCGTCGCAGAGGAGCGCCTTCGCGACCTGCGTCGCGCGGCAGACTTGCTCGCGAAAGCGCTCCGGGTCATTCCCAAGGACCTCAAGCTCCTTAAGCGACTAGCTCGGGTTCAAGAAGCGAGCGGCGAGCACCGCGACGCGGAGCGGACGCTTCTCGAGGCGGCCACCTCGGCCGGGAAGAACGCGGCGGCCAAGAGCGGATTCCACCTCCAGCGTGGCCAACTCTGGGAGGGGCCGCTCGCAGACTCGCAGGCCGCCGAGGAGGCCTACGGGCAAGCGATCAAGGCCGACCCCAGCTCGAGCGACGCGCGTCAGGCCTTGATCGCGCTCCTCGAACAGCACGGCCGCTGGGAGCCCCTTCAAGAGGCGCTCGAGGAGGCGGCCAAGAAGAGCAAGGGGGTCGCTCGAGCCGAACTCCTGACCCGGCGCGGCGAAGTCCTGGCCGGGCACCTGGAGCGTCTCGACGACGCGCTGACGACCTTCGACGAGGTCGAGACGCTCAAGGGCAAGTGGGCTCGCTGTCGCCAGTCGCGAGTCGACGCGCTCCGTGGCGCGAGGCGCCCAGAGGTCCTCGCTGACGCCCTCGCCGCTCGGCGGGAGGCGCGCCCGGTCGACCTCGACAAGACCGGGAAGCTGACCTTGATCCGAGAAGAGGCCGACTTGCGAGCGTTCGCGATCGGCGACAAAGAGGCGGGTCGCGCGCTCCTGATCGAGGGGCTCAAGCTGCGCAGCAAGGACCTCGCCTCGCTCCGGCTCCTGCTTCGGATCGAGCGCCAGCTAGGCCTTGGCGAGCCGCTGATCGAGCGCCTCGAGCGGACCGCGGCCCTCGAGAAGTCACTCGCCCGACGGGCCGGGCTCCTCGTCGAGGCTGGGCGCGTGACCAAGACCCGGACGGCGGGCGGGGGCGAGGGCGGTGAGCGAGCCAAGGACCTGTTCCTCAAGGCGCTCGAGGCAGACCCCGAGCGAATCGAGGCGATCCGCTGGCTGGAGGCGATCGCACGCGACGCTGAGGACGTGCCCGAGCAGATCAGCTGGCTCGAGCGTGAGGCTGGCCTCGAAGAGGGGGCCCGGCGGAAGGCCGTCCTGTTTCACCGGGTCGGGCGGCTCTGGGGGCGCCAGAACCCTAAGGCGGCTCGCGAGGCCTACGAGCGCGCTCTAGCCGAGGACCCGGGACACCTGGCCACTTTGCGTGCGCTGGCCCCGCTGTTTCGGCGCGCGAAGGCCTGGCCGGCGCTCGACGGGGCGCTCGGTGAGTTGGCCAAAGCCGAGTCGGATCCCCGGCTGCGCGTCGAGCGGCTCGTCGCCCAAGGTGACCTCCGCCTGCGCGGACTTCGGCTGCCCGAGCAAGCGCGCGAGGCCTTCGATCGAGCGCTTGGGATCGACCCCCAGGACCCGCGTGCGCTCCGAGGCCGGGCGGCGACCTTCGACGCGCAGGCTTCGCCCAATGAACTCGCCAAGGCGCTGATCGCTGAGCTCGGGGCCACGCCTCGCGCCGAGCGACGCGTGGTTCTCGCCAAGCGGATCGCTGAGCTTCAGCAAGACAAGCTCGACGACCCAGCGTCAGCGGTCACGACCCTGTCCGAGGTCGTTCGACTTCGTCCCCAGGACGTCGACGCTTGGAAGCGGCTCCGCTCTGCTCACGTCCAGCGTCGCGATTGGCCAGCGCTCTGTGAGGCGTATGAGCGCGAGGCGCAGGTCCGTCGTGACGTCCGGGTTCAAGAGGAGCTCTATCGGTCCGCGGCCCAGATCGCCCACCACCACCTCAATGACGAGGTCCACGCGGCGCGGCTCTACCAAGAGGTCCTCGACCGGGGAGACCCAGAGTGCCTCGCGATCTCCGTGCTCCCAGACATCTTCCGTCGCCTCGAGGACGGGCGGGCCCTCGAGGACGTGTTGGAGCGGATTCCCGAGATCGTCCCGCGCGCTCCTCAAGCGGGGGCGGCGCTCCGTGAGCTGGGGCGACGCGCCGAGGGGCGCAACGAGGACAGCGCGGCGATTGGGCTCTACGAGTCCTCTCTGGAGCACGCTCCGGCTTCGGTCGAGGCCCTCGAACGCCTAGCGGCCCTTCACGAGAAGCGCCGTGAGTGGGAGCTCTATCTGCGCGCGCTCGAACGGAAGCGTCCGCTCGTGATCGAGCGTGACCAGCTCGAGATTCGGATTCGGGCGGCGGAGGTCTTGGAGAAGGAGCTGTTCGACCCCGCGGGCGCGACGCGCGAGCTGCTCGCGGCCGAGGGCCAGGCCGCCGGAGGGGCCGGGCAAGAAGAGCCCGCGCCCGAGGTGATCGCGATCCGCGCCAAGTGCCTCGACTGGCTCTCGCGCCTGGGACGCCAGCTCGAGCGACACGACCTCCTGGCCAGCGTGATCGGCAAGCAAGCGGCCCTCGCGACCGATCCGGCGGGCGCTTCGCAGCTCTGGATTCAGCGCGCTGAGCTCCTCCGCGATCAGCTCAAGGATCCGCGGGCCTCGATTCAGGCCTATGAGCAGGCGTTCCAGCGACACCCCTCTTCGACCTCGCGTCGCCCGCAGGCAGACCTTCAAGAGAGCGAGGAGCTCTGGGAAGACCTCGTCCAGTCTCTCAAGACGCTCGCGCCCTTGATCGCTGTGGACAACGAGCGGGCGGACGTCTACGCGCGCCAGGCCGGGATCCTAGACGACAAGATCGGCCGGGCAGACGACGCGATCGAGGCTTGGGAACGAGTCGTCGAACTCGTCCCCGAACGACGTGAAGCCTATCGCGCCCTCGAGGAGATCTCCGAGCGGACCGGGAACCGCCGGGCGCTCGCGCGAACTCTAGAGCGGGAGCTAGCCGTCTTGGGCAAAGAGCCAGACGCGCTCGTCGAGCGCGCGCTCCGGGCGGGCGAGCTCTATCGGGGGCTCCAGCTGCGCTCCCAGGCGTGCGCCGTGCTCGAACTGGCTCGGGTGGCCGTGCCGCTCGAGGAGCGTGTATTCACCCAGTTGGATCGCCTCTATCAAGAGGAGCGTCAGTCGCAGGCCCTCTACACGCTCCTCTCGGATCGAGCTGAGGCGACGGGTGACGTGGCTGAGCGGGCGGCTCTTCACGAGCGCTGTGCGGTCGTGGCCGGTGACGAACTCGGCGAGCCCGACCGGGCCCGGACCCACTGGGAGGCCGTCTTGGTAGAGGAGGGCGCCCACGCTCAGGCGACCCTCGCGCTCAAGGCGATCTACGCCGAGGGCGAGGCTTGGGAAGATCTGGCGCGGGTCCTCGCTCGCGAGGTCGCTGCGCGCCGCGCGGCGGAGTCAAAGGGCGAGCCCGACCCGGGCCTCCCGACGCTTCTCCTGGCTCGCGGAGAAGTCCTCGAACGACGCCTCGCTCAGCACGAGGCAGCTGCGGAGGTGTTCGCGGAGGCGGCGGCGCGTGCCGAGACCGATCCCCGACCCTTGCGGGGGCTGGAGCGGATTCACGTCGCGTCGAAGGACTGGGAGAAGGCGATCGAGGTCCGGCGCGCCTTGAGAGACCTCGCGACTGCGCCGACCGAGCGAGCCTTGCTCTCGATTGGAATCGCCGACGCGCACGTCGCCCTCGAGCGCCCCGACGACGCGGTCTCAGCCTTGGAGGCGGCCCTCGAGGAGGACCCCGAGGATCGTCCCGTGCTCGCGCGCCTCCGCCTTCTGCTCCTCGAGCAGGAGAAGTGGGAGCACGCGACCTCGATCCTGGCCCGGGAAGCCGACATGGCACCCGAGCGGAGCGAAGAGGTGATCCGTCGCCTCGAACGAGCCGAGTTGATGCGGGATCGACTCT
This sequence comes from Planctomycetota bacterium, assembly GCA_016765095.1. GTDB lineage: Bacteria > Planctomycetota > J058 > J058 > J058 > NORP233. Next base: position 10,280 of record JAESQQ010000185.1, read on the forward strand.
CCGACGACGTGGAGGCGATCGCTGAGTTCGAGCGAGTGCGCGCCCTCGCGCGCCTCGACACTCGACCCCTGTTGGCGTTGACCGAGCTCTATCGGAAGGCCGACGAGACCCTCAAGCTCGTCGAGGTCCTTGAGTCGCGTGGCGAGCTCGCGGAAGAGGACGAGGAGGCGGCCCAGCTCTTCGTCGAGGCAGGTGAGCTGCTTCGAGAGGCGGATCCGTCTCGATCGGCGGAGAGCTTCGAGCGGGCTCGCTTGCGTGACCTCCTTCGCCACGAGCCTCTCGAGGCTTTGATCGAGCTCTACACGGCGCTCGAACGGCCCGAGGATCACTCTCGGGTCCAGCACCTGCGCGCAGAGCTCGCCCGCTCTCTTGACGAGCCAAGCGATACCTGGCTGATGCGCGCGGCCGAGGTCGAGGAAGAAGAGCTCGGGGCTCCGCGGCGGGCGGCGTTCACCCTCGAACGCTTGCTCAGCTACGACCCGAATCACGACGGGGCGCTGGCGGAGCTGGCGCGCCTTCGCGGAGCCCTCGGCGAGCACTCGGCGCATGCCGAAGTCCTGGAGCGGCGAGTTCGATTGGCCGAACCGGGCGAGGCGCGTCGCGAGCTGCTGCTCGCGCGCTCCAAGATCCTCGACGAGCAGCTCGACCGACCGACAGCGGCGGCGGCTTGTCTCGCCGAGGCCGGGGCGGACGTCCCCGAGGACGATCAGGGCCTCACTCGGGAGCTGGCCGGGGACCGGATGCGCCTCCTGGAACGCGGCGGTCTCGTCGCAGACCTCTTGGTTGCGACCGAGGAGGCCCTCGCCAACCCGAGCGACGCTGAGGACGAGCGCGCGCTCCTGCCGAAGGTCGGCCACCTAACAAGCCAGGTCCTCTATCGCCCGGCTCGCTCGATCGAGGTCTACGAGCGGCTCTACGCCCTCGACCCTGAGGCCGCTCGCGAGCCGCTCGAGGAGCTCTACCTCCGGGAGCACCGGGACCTCGACCTCGTCGAGTTCTGGCGCGGAGAGATCGTGCGCTACGACGCCCTCTCCAAGGAGTCGAGCGGGCCAAAGCCTGCGCAGCGAGCCGCCGCGCTTCGGTATCGCCTGGGAGAGCTCCTGGGCGGGGCGCTCAAGCGGCCCGACGAGGCTGAGGTCTGCTATCGCGAGTTGCTCGAGCGCGATCCCGATCAGGAGCCCGCCCGGGACGCGCTGGAGGTGCTCTTCCGCCAGCACGGACGCGATCTCCCCCTCTGCGTGCTCCTCGAAGAGCGCGCCGGCCGGACGAGGGACGACGAGGCCGCGGCCGGGATTCGCCTTGATCAGGCGGCTGTCAGCGAACGCCTCGGCGAGACCGAGGACGCAATGCGACACCTGGAGGAGGCGCTCAGTCGCGCTCGTCAGGCCGTGACGCGAACTCGCGCGCTTCGAAACCTCGTTCGGCTTTATCGGGCCAAGCGCCAGCACGAGCCCTTGGCCCGAGTCCTCTCGACCTTCGCCGACGAACCTCAGCTCTCGGGGCACGAGCAGAGCGCGCTCCGGGCCGAGCTCGGGGCGGTCCTGTTGCGCGAGGTCAAGCGACCCGACGAGGCCGCGACGGCCTTCTCGAGAGCGCTCGCCCTCGACGCCATGAACGTGCCCGCGGCTCGCGGGCTCGCGGATATCTACCGAGGTCAGGGGCGCTGGCGCGAGGCAGCGTTGGCGCACGAGCGGGAAGTGGACGCCAAGGTCGACCGCGGGCGCCAGGTCTGGCTCCACGGTCAGCTCGGCCTGATCCGGGCTCGCCTGGGTGAACTCCCCCAGGCCCGAGACTCGTTCCTCGCCGCGCTCAATCTCGACAACAAGAGCCTCGTCGCGCTGCGCGGCTTGGCGGAAGTCGCTCGGACGCTCAAGGACGGCGAGCGGTTGGCCCAGGCGCTCGAGGCGCTGGCCGAGCTCTCGCCCTCCCCGATCGATCGGCGCGAATCGCGTCGCGAGTTGGCTCAGGTCGCGGCCACGCAACTGGGCGATCCGGATCGAGCTGTGGCGTGCTACCAGTCGGTTCTCGAAGGGTCCCCTGGCGATCGCGACGCCTTGGCTGGGCTCTCGGACGCGCTCGAAGCTGGGGGGGACACCGCGGGGCTAGTCGGGGCGCTCGAGAGTCGTTTGAGCATGGCCAAGCGGGACGACGAGCGCTACGAGTTGGCGCTAAGGACGTCGGCGCTGCGTGAGCAACTCGCGCAAAGCGCGCAGGCGCCAGTCCTCAAGCGACAGCAGCTCGAGCGAGCGTTCGAGCTGGGGGCGATCGCCCTCGGCCACGAGCCCGAGGGTCAGCAAGAGGCGCTCTCGGCCTATGCCCGCGTCGCCGAGGAGCTCGGGCGTTGGGCCGAGTTGGCTGAGGCGACCTGCCAAATGGCGCGTCGTCTCGACGACACGCAGCGCGCGGGTTGGATGTTCCGCAAGGCGGCGAAGCTCTACGCGCTTCGCTTGAACGATTCGCGCGGCGCGGTCTCCGCCTACCAAGAGGCGGTTGGAGTCGCGGCTGACGATCGCCAGAGCTGGCAAGAGCTCGTCCCGCTCGCGTCCGAATTGCGTGATCCTGAGCTCGAAGAGCGGGCGCGCGGCGCGCTTCTTCAGCTGAGCGAGGGCACCGCTGATCGGGTCAAGAGTGCGCTCGCCCTAGGCAAGCACCTCGTCGATCGCGACAAGGTCGCTGAGGCGATCGACGTCTTGGTCTTGGCGCGCAGTCAGGCTCGCGGTCCGCAGAAGACTGAGGCGATCACGCTCCTCGAGCAGTGCTATCGCCGCACCGAGCGCCACGCTGAGCTCGCCGAGATCCTGGGCGTGATGGTCAAGAAGGGCCTGGCCGACGACCCCCGTCAGCTCTCGATCGAGCGCGCGCTGATCCTCGAACAGCAACTCTCGCGACACGATCAGGCCCTCGAGGTGCTCCGCGCGCTCCACGTGGAGGAGCCGGGTGATCAGCGAGTCACGCACCAGCTTGAGCGGCTCTTGAGCCACACCCGGCGTTGGAGTGAGCTCGTGCAGCTCTACGAGTCGGAGGCGCAGCGGCGCGGCCGGGGCGGCGTCGACTCGCTCGTCCTGCTAGGACGACTAGCGCGGGACCAGTTGGACGATCCCGAGCTGGCGGCCCAGGCGCTCGAGCGCGCCGTCGCGCTCAATCCGACGGGCTCGGAGGCCCTCGAACACCTCAAGGACGTCTATCAGCGCTCGGAGCGCTGGGCGAAGCTCCTCGACACACTTCGTCTCGAGATCGGGCTCCTCAAGGACGATCCGCGCCAGCGCGAGCAGCTCCTCCGGAGCGCGGCGGAGCTGGCCGAGGAGAAGCTCGGCGACTTGGCGACGGCCGAGCGGTTCTACGTCGAGATCGTGGGTCTCTCTCCGCGCGACAAGCCGCTGATTCAATCGCTCGCCCGGGTCCAAGAGGCCCGCGGTGAGTGGAGCGGTCTGGCCGAGGCGCTCACTCGTGAGCTCGGCTTGACGACGGAGCGGACCGAGGTGATCGCGCTCCGGAGGCGCTTGGCCGAGGTCTTCGCGGCCAAGCTTGGCCAGCCCTTCCAGGCGATCGAGCACTTCCGGCGGTTGCTTGACTTGAGTCCGCAGGACCCAGAGGCGCTCAAGCGGCTGACGGAGCTCCTTCGCGAGCAGCGCGAGTGGACCGAACTGACTCGCGTCATTGAACTTCGGCTTCAACAGGATCCGCTCAGTCAACCGCTCCAACTGGAGCTGGCGCGGACCCACTCGGAGCGGCTCGAGCAGCCAGCGCCAGCGGTCCAAGCGGCGGAGCGGATCCTCCAGCAGGACCCCCAGTGCCGCGAGGCCGCCGAACTCCTCGTTGAGACTCACCGTCGCTTCCAGGGGGTCCCGGCAGGACTCGCCCAAGCGCTTCAGCGCCTCGCGGGTGTTGCGCAGGGTCGCGAGCGAGCCGACGCGCTGAGCGAACTCGCGACGATCCTGAGGGATCAACTCGGTCAACGTGAAGGAGCCCTCTCGGCGTTGCGCGAGGCCTTCCGGGCGGATCCGGCTCACAAGGAGGCGCTTGACGCCCTGGCGGTCGAGCTCGACACGCGGAACTTTGGAGACGAGCTGATCAAGGTCTTGGAGGCCGGGGCTCGCGCCGCGAGCGGGCAGCGGACCGGTGAGCTGCTCACTCGCGCGAGCAAGGTCTATCTGGCCCGGGGCGAGGTGGTTCAAGCCACGACTCGGCTCCGGGAGGCGCTCGCCCAGGCGCCAGAGCACGTCCCGGCCCTCGAGAGCCTAGCGCTCTTGCTGGCAGCTCGGCCGACGCTCCCTGTGCCCGAAGCAGAGGAGCTCTGCCGGCTCTATATCCGGAGGGCCAAGGTCGCGCGTGACCCGGACGAGGCCGCGTTAGCGCTCGTGTCCGCAGGTGACGCATTGCGGGACCGCCTCGAGCGGTTCCAGCCGGCTCAGGTTCAGTACATGGCGGCGCTCAAGCGAGCGCCGCAGAGCCTCGACGCTTTGGCTTCCCTGGCGGAGATGAACTACGCGGCGGGCGACTTCAAGGAGGCCGGACGCTACTTCGATCGCCTGGCCAGCTCCCCACACCTGACGGCTGGAGGAGCGGAGAGCGCCGATCGCGCCGCCGAGCTGCTCTGGGCTCGCGGTGACTGCTGCCTCAAGCTCAACCAGCGGGAGCGGGCGGTGGCTAGCTTCCGCGAGGCGCTTCGCTTGCGGCCCAACCACCTCCAAGCCTTGGAGGACTTGAGCAAGACCCTCGTCGAGGACGGCGCCTGGGCGGCCGCGAAGCCAGTCTTGACGGACCTCGTCAAGCTGACCTCGGCCCCCAAGCTCCAGGCCGCACACCGGCTGACCTTGGCTCAGGTGTTCGCGGAGCTCAACGACCCCCAGCGCGGGATCGACCTCTATCGAAAGGGGTTGGAGCACCTCCCCAAGCGCTACGAGGGGCACTTGGCCTTGGCTCGGCTCCTCAAGGAGCAAGACCCGCAAGGCGGGCGGCGACACTTCGAGTTCGTCTTGGCCGGCGACGATCCCGCGGCTCAAGGAGAGGCGCGGCTCGAGTTGGCCGACCTCTGCGAGCGCGTGTTCAAGCAGCCCGACGTGGCCGCAGGTCACCTCCAGGCGGCCCTCGAGCTGCGCGGGAAGCACCGCGCTCAGGCCGCGCGTCGGTTGGCGGAGGTCCACGGGCGGGCGGAGCGCTGGGGAGACGCGGTCCACAACCTCAAGCGCGGGATCGAGTTCGAGGAGGTGCCGCTCGCCAAGGCGGAGCTGCTCGCGAACCTCGCCCGCGTGTTGCGCGATCGCATGAAGCAGCCTGCCCTCGCGCGCCAGTGCTTCGAGCGGAGCCTGGAGCTGGCTCCGGGTCGGCTCGCGACGCTTGAATCGCTGCTCCGGATCCTCGCGGCGGCGGGAGATCTCCAGGCGACCTCGCGCCAGCTAGGGATCGCGGCGGACCACGCCCACGAGTCCGGTCAGGGCGACGAGTCTGCGCTTCGACTCCGGCGAGCCGGTGTGTTGCGTGAGCTGAAGGAGATCCCGGGGGCGGTCAACGAGTACGAGCGAGTCCTCAAGCTCGACCCTGATCACAGCGGGGCCCGAGCGGCCTTGGGCGAGCTCTACCTCGAGACCGGCGACTCCAAGGGCGCCGAGAAGATTCACCGCCGGCTGCTCGAACGCGATCCGCTCGCGCTCCCGTCCTACCAAGCGTTGGCCAAAGCCTGGGGTGAGGCCGGGCGGACGGACGAGCGTGAGCAGGCGGTTCACGTGCTCGCGGCCCTCCGCGCGGCCCGCGGCAGAGATCGAAAGGCGATCGAAGCCAGCGCGCCCATGGTCCGGACCAAGAGTCAGGTCAAGGAAGAGGAGTTCAGTCGGGTTCTCGTTCACCCCTCGTGCGGAGGGTTGATCTGTGAGTTCGCCTGGCGGGCAGGGCACCTGCTCCTCAAGCAGGTCCCGAGTGAGTTGGGAGAGCACGGGATCGGTTGGCGGACTCCGAAGCACGGGATCGAGGGTGAGGCCTTCCCCGAGCACGGGCTCTTGAAGCGAATCTGCGACTTGCTTGGGATCACCCAGCTCGACGTCTACTACATGACGGAGTGGCGTCAGCCCGAGCCGGTCCTCTGCCAAGGCAAATCGGGCCCCGCGATCCTGCTCTGCCCGGAAGTGTTTCAGGGGCTGAGCGAGGCCGGCAAGGCCTTCGTGTTGGGGCGAGCCCTGGGCACGCTCAAGCTCAACCTCTACTTCTTCCGGATCGTCCCGCCCGAGCAAGCCAAGCTGGTCGTGCTCGGGGCGCTCAAGGGCTTCGAGAACAGTCGGACCTTCCCGGGCTCCGAGGACAAGGCGTTGCGGGGGCTCGTGAAGGCTTTCAGCAAGGCGACCGAGCTTCGAGAGCCCCTCGACACGATCCAAAAGGAGCTCTGGCGGAACCGCGAGGTCCTCGACTTCGAGGCGATCGCGGCCGGCGTCGCCGCGACGGGAAGCCGAACCGGACTCCTCGTCGCCGGTGGGCTCTATCCCGTCAGCCAGACGATCGAGCAGACAAACATGTCGCTCCGAGGTCGCGTGCCTGAGAACGCCCAAGGCGTGATCAAGCTGTTCCGCGAGGTCCCCGAGATCTGCGACCTGGCGCCCTTCGCGGTCAGCAAGGGCTACCTCCAGCTCCGCGAGAGCTGCCTACGGCTCGTGCTCTAAACCGGAGGCCACGATTCTGAGAGGTCGCCCACGGGGGCAGTCTCACGACTCCCCTCCGCTAGGACGGCGGCCTCGCTCAGAATCGTGCTCCGCTTTACTAAAAGAGGCGGGTGTCGCGACCCGCTGCGGACAATCGAGGCACGAACAGTCATTCCCAGAGGGTCCGTCCGGAGCCTTGACGGTGCGGGTCAAAGGGTGGCTGGCCGGAGTCCCCGGCGTGTGGCGAACAACAAGTCGGGCTGATCCGGATCAACGCGAACTCGTTCGACGCAACCGGTCGCAACAATCCAGCCCCGCTAACGCTGGCATCAACGGGGTAGGTGGGTCTGAAGCTCGTAGTCGTCCGACGTTGGGTGATCAACGACAATTAGAAATGCAGGCGACGACAACTAAAACTGCCGGGTCGCTGACGCGCTGAGTCGGGCGCATTTAGTTCGTGAATTTGAAGGTGTTTGTTCGGGCGCTCGGTGTC
>JAESQQ010000186.1 GCA_016765095.1 Planctomycetota bacterium
AACCTGGCCAACCCGGAAGCAAGCCGGGGCAGCCTGGTGGTCAACCTGGCCAACCCGGAAGCAAGCCGGGGCAGCCTGGTGGTCAACCTGGCCAACCCGGACAACCCGGCGGTCAACCTGGGCAGCCCGGTGGTCAACCCGGTCAACCCGGTCAACCCGGTCAACCCGGACAACCCGGCAGCAAGCCAGGTGAGCCCGGCCAGCCCGGCGGTCAACCCGGCAGCAAGCCAGGTGAGCCCGGCAGCAAGCCAGGTGAGCCCGGCAGCAAGCCAGGTGAGCCAGGTGAGCCCGGCAGCAAGCCAGGTGAGCCAGGTGAGCCAGGTGAGCCCGGCAGCAAGCCAGGGGAGCCCGGCAGCAAGCCAGGGGAACCCGGCAGCAAGCCAGGTGGACAACCCGGCAGCAAGCCAGGTGGACAACCTGGCAGCAAGCCAGGTGGACAACCTGGTGGACAACCCGGCGGGCAACCTGGTGGACAACCCGGCGGCCAGCCAGGTGGACAACCCGGCGGCCAGCCAGGTGGACAACCCGGCGGCCAGCCTGGTGGGCAACCCGGCGGCCAGCCTGGTGGACAACCGAACCAGCCCAAGGGTGGCAAGTGGTGTCCTGGGTGCGGGAAGCGTCACGGGGGGGACAAGGGCCAAGGCAAGGATGGCAAGGGCAAGCCCAAGCAAGGCGGAGGCAAGGGGGCCGGCCAGGCACAGGGCAAGCGACCGATGGGTGACCTAGACGCCGCCAAGAAGTTCAGGGCGTCTCGCATCCGTGGGCGCGTCGGCAAGGGCAAGATCGTGGGGAGCTACTTCACCAAGGGCGCTCAGATCAAAGGCAAGTCCAAGGCCGAGTTCGAGAAGGTCATGCGGGCCAACAAGGTCAAGGCAGCCAAGGCCCTCGAGAAGACGCGGATCCCCAAGCGAATGGCGGAGTACGTCCGGGACTACATCGACAGCGTCACGCCCGAGCGCCAGTAGCAACCCATGCGACGACGCCCCTTCTCGGCTGCGTGTGTCGCGGCCTTCGCCTGCGGTCTCGCCGGTTGTCCTGCTCCTGCTGGGCAACCACTCGGCGGCGCTGTCGCCGCGCCTGCTTCCAGCGCGGCGCCGCTGGCGACGCCCAGCGAGGCTGCGCGTGGGGGGGACGAAGGAGCGGAAGGGATCGCACCTCTTTACGTTCCGGGGGAGCCTTTTCCCGTCCCTCAGCCTCTGCCTGCCAAGTCGATTGGGCGTCTGATTCAAGGCGGGCCGGCGCCGCAGTCCGGTGCTGGCCCGATCGAGTTCTGGATTGGCGGCAAGGGGAAAGAGGACGGTCGCTTCGCCTATCCCCGCGCGTTGGTCACCAACGCCGAAGGGGTCTTGTTCGTCGCCGACAAGACCGGTCGGATCCAGAAGTTCAGCCCGGAGGGGAGCCTCCTCGCCCTCGTGCGGACTCCGGGCGTGGTCCAGGGCAAGCCGACTGGCTTGGGGATCGACCCCGAGGGCAACCTCCTCGTCGCCGACACTCACTACTGCCGCGTGCTCCGCTACGACGCCGCCGACCTCACGCTCGAGAGTTGGTATGGGGCGCCGGGCCGAGACCCGGGCCGGTTCATGATGATCACGGCGGTCCAAGCGACTCGCGACGGCAAGCTGCACTTCACGACTGACTTCGGCGACGACGTCGCGCGGGTTCAGGTGTTTCGTCCTGACGGGACGTATGTCCGGAGCTGGGGCACGTTCGGAGACGGGCCGCTTCAGTTCAAGCGGCCGATGAACCTCGCCCTCGACGAGGATCGCGATCGGGTCTACGTCGCTGACTCCGCCAATCACCGCGTTGGAGTGTTCGACCTCGAAGGCAAGTTCATAGCTCACTTCGGCGGGCAAGGGCGCGAGGCGGGCCAGCTCCAATACCCCTACGACGTCAAGGTCGGCGAGTCGGGCGAGGTCTGGGTCGCGGAGTTCGGCAATCAGCGAATCTCGGTCTTCGACCCAGAGGGCGCGCTGCTCGGATCCTGGGGGGCGCCTCGGAGAGCGCTCGGGGGTCTCAATCGGCCCTGGGCCGTGGCTCTCGGCCCCAAGGGGCGAGTCTGGGCCCTCGACTCGAACGGAGACCGTTGCTACGCGCTCCGCCAGAACGCGTTCTTGGGGGGGTCCAAGTGATTCGCACCGCCAGCTGTTCGCGCGCTTTGAGCGGGCCGCGCCGGTTAGGATCCTCGCCGGCTAGGAGCCTCAGGTGAAGAACACCACACCACAGCGCAAACCGATCGGGCGCTGGATCGCTTGGATCTCCTTCGCGCTCGTTATCTGCGTGGCGGCGGCTGCTTTGGCGGTGCCGGTCGTGCGGCGCATGCAGGATGGCCAGGACTTTGGGGAGGCATTTGCGGGCACGCTGGCTCGGATGCCAGTGACCTTCGCGAGCCCAGAGTTCCTCCTCGGGTTGCTCCTGCTCCCGATCGTGATTCTCCTTGGGCGCAAGTCGCTGGCGGGCCTGGATCGGGTTCGACGTCGAATGGCGGTTGGGCTTCGCTTGGCGCTGGTCACGCTCCTCGTGTTGGCGCTGGCCGAGGTCGAGTGGCGCGATCTGACCCAGCGGGTCGAGGTCATCTACGTCGTCGACCACTCGCGGTCGATTCCCGAGGGCAAATCGCAAGAAGTCCTCGACTTGATCAACAAGTCGCGGGGTCGAATGGACCCTCGGATCGACCTCGGCAAGATCGTGGTGTTTGGGCGCGAAGGCTACAACGAGGCGACGCTCCGCAGGGACGGCGCCCCCCTGACGCGCTACGCGTCGGATATCGATCGCGACTACTCGAACCTCGAGGAGGGGATCAGCCGCGCCTTGGAGGCGCTCGAGCCCAACGCCCGCGGCCGGATCGTGCTCTTGAGCGACGGGAATCAGACCGCTGGCGACGTCAAGAACGCGATCGCGAAGGCCCGCGAGGCTGGGGTCCCGATCGACGTGGTGCCGATCGAGTATTCCTACAACGAGGAGGTCTTGGTCGAGAAGATCAAGATCCCCGAGGAGGCCAAGATCGGGGAGCCCTTCTTGGCTCGGGTCGTGATCCGCGCGGCGGAGGACACCGAGGCCAAGGTTCACTTGTGGCGAGACGGTGCGCTGATAGAGACGCGCCCCGTGCTCCTCAAGCGCGGCGTGAACGTCGAGAAGTTCCAACTCGAGCTCGACGAAGCCGGCTTCTTTCGGGTCGAGGCCGTGGTTCAGATCGTCGGCAAGCAGAAGGACCACCTGTTCCAAAACAACACCGCGCACGGGTTCGTGTTCGCGCGCGGCAAGGCTCAGGTCCTCTACGTGCACGACGAGGCCGACCCCGAGGCTTCTGAGGCGCACCACTTCCTGCTCGCGCTCAAGGCGGCTGAGATTCGGGTCAAAGTGATTCCGGCGACCGATTTCCCGCTCAAGGTCGGTGAACTCCAAGGCTTTGACGCGGTGATCTTGGACGACGTCGCCCGGCCCGCCTTCTCGGACAAGCAGCTCAAGAACATTGAGACCGCCGTCGCCGACATGGGGATCGGCCTGATCATGATTGGCGGGGCGCGGGGATTTGGCGCAGGCGAGTGGCGAAACACGCCGGTCGAGAAGGCCCTCCCACTCGAAATGGACATTAAGCAGGAGCAAGTGATTCCCGACGGAGCGCTCGCCCTCGTGATCCACTCGTGCGAAATGGCTGAGGGCAACGCGATGGCGATCAACGTGTGCCAGAAGGCTGTCGACAATTTGTCGGCCAAAGACACGATTGGGGTCCTCGTGTATGGCCAGAAGGGCAGCATGTGGGCGGTCAAGCCGACCAAGGCGCGCAACAAGCGTCAGATCAAGGCCAAGATCCGCCAAATGCAGGTCGGCGACATGCCCGACTTTGACCCGATTTTCAGCCTGGCTGTGACCGCGCTCGAGAAGCTCCCGAGCGCTGTCAAACACATGATCGTGATGTCTGACGGCGACCCTTCCCAGCCGAGGGCGTCGCTTCTCAAGCGCTGTCGGAAGGCGCGGATTACGGTCAGCACGATCTGCTACTTCGCTCACGGTGGAGCCCAGGGTCCATCTGTGGACCTTATGAAGCGAATCGCGAACGTGACCGGCGGCAAGTACTACTACTTGGACGACGCTAAGAAGTTGCCCCAGATCTTCCTCAAGGAGAGCAAGCGCGTCACTCGCTCGCTGATCGTCAACAAGACGATCGTGCCTGCGATCCGCGGTCAGAGCCCAGTCCTAGCGGGGTTCGACGGCTTTCCTGAGCTCACGGGTTACGTCCTGACCGAGGCCAAGCCCCGGGCCGAGGTCGCCCTGACCGCCCCCGACGGCTCACCGATCTTGGCCCACTGGCAGTATGGGGTCGGCAAGACTCTGGCTTTCACCTCGGACGCCAAGCCGCGCTGGGCGACCGAGTGGGTCGCCTGGGAGGGCTTCCAGCCCTTCTGGTCCCAGGCCGTCCGCTGGGTCAAGAAGGACGTCCAAGAGTCGGTGTTCAAGGTCTCGACGACCTTGAAAGGAGACCAGGGCCAGATCGTGGTCGACGCGATCAGCGAGGACGGTGAGACCGTGAGCGGGCTCAACGTGCGAGCCAAGGTGTCTTCGCCAGACCCGAAGGAGCCGACTCGGGAGATCCAGCTCGTGCAGCAGGGAGCGGGGCGTTACGTGGCTCGGTTCCCAGTCACGAAGGTTGGCACCTATTCGGTCTCCCTCCTGAGCCTCGACGCCGAGGGCCAACGCCGCCACTCGGTCACGACGGGGTTGGTCGTGCCCTACTCCGACGAGTTCAAGAGGCTCAAGAGCGATCGGACTTTCTTGGAGGAGATCGCCAAGTTAGGCGGCGGCAAGATCGTCGAGCCCGAGCAGCTGGCGACGTTTGAGATCAACCCGTGGCGGCGCGAAGACCTCGGCGAGCGCGAGGCGCTCGAGGAGCGTTGGTCCTTCGCGTTGGCCCTCGCGCTCCTGCTGTTCTTCATTGACGTCGCGACACGCCGAGTCGCTATCGACTGGGACAAGTTGATCGCCCGCGCCAAGGCCGTCGTGACTCGCAAGGAGACGCCGCGGACCATTGATCGCCTGCGAGAGCGCAAGGCGCGCGTTCAACAAGCGCGGGAGGAGACGCTCCACAAGTTCACGGCAGAGCCTGGTGTCGATCACGGCCCAGTCGACGTCGCGGGCGCGGGGAGCGTCGGCGGCCCGGGTGGGGACCAAGGGCAGGACCGACCACGGCCGAAGCCGAAACCAAAGCCCAAGCCGACGGCCGACGGGGCCGCCGAGGGTGGATACACGAATCGCCTTCTCGAGGCCAAGCGTCGCGCGCGGCGTGAGCTCGACGAGGGCAAGGACCGAGGCTAGACAGAGGCGCTGACGCGCCCCGACCTCGCTCGCGCGGGGCCGAACAGGAGGACGAGTGGATCCGAAGGAGATCGAGGCCCGTGCGGCCAAGTTTCGTGAGCGCTACAAGCGCCTCCGGACCGAGATCAGCAAGGCGATCGTGGGCCACGACGAGGTCGTGGCCGGGGTCCTGACTGGGATCTTCACGGGCGGCAACTGCCTCTTGGAGGGGGTCCCCGGGCTCGGCAAGACCCACTTGATTCGGACCTTGAGCCAGGTCCTCGAGCTGGACTTCGCGCGAATCCAGTTCACGCCCGACTTGATGCCCGCAGACATCGTCGGGACCACGATCGTGGTCGACACCGAGACCGGCGGGCGCGAGTTTCAGTTCCGCAAGGGTCCGATCTTTGCCCAAATGGTCCTGGCCGACGAAGTGAACCGCGCCACGCCCAAGACCCAGTCGGCTATGCTCGAGGCAATGCAAGAGCACCGCGTCACGGCGGGCGGCACGACCTACGACTTGCCCCAGCCCTTTTGCGTGCTCGCGACCCAGAACCCGATCGAGCAGGAGGGGACTTATCCGCTTCCTGAGGCCCAACTCGACAGGTTCATGTTCAAGCTCCTCGTCGAATACAGCTCGCGAAGCGAACTGGCCGAGATCGTGGACCGCACGACGGGGAAAATCGTGCCCAGCCCAGAGAAGGTCATGGACGGCCCCGAGGTGTTGGAGTGGCGGAAGCTCGTCCGAGACCTGGTCGTCGCGGCGCACGTCAAGGACTACGCCGTTCGGCTCACACTCGCGACGCACCCCGAGGGAGAGTTCGCGGCGAGCATGACGAACCAATACGTCCAGTTCGGAGCCAGCCCGCGCGCGGCGCAGGCCCTGATCATGGCGGGTAAGTTCCAAGCCCTCCTCGACGGCCGCTGGAACGTGTCGTTCGGAGACATTCGGAGGGTGGCGAAGCCGGCTCTTCGGCACCGAATTCTGCTCAACTTCGAGGGCGAGGCCGACGGGATCAAGTCTGACGAGATCGTCGACAACATTCTGGACGAGGTCCCAACCACGATTAAGGGCGAGACGCTTCAGCGCGCTTAAGCGAGACCCTTGAACGACACGGACGAACAACTCGACCAGACGGAGACCTTCGCGGAGGAGGGGGGGTCCCTGATTGACCAGAGCTTCCTAAGCAAGATCGGGAAGCTAGACCTCGTCTCGCGCAAGATCCTCCAAGGCAAGATCAAGGGCGAGAAGCGCTCCAAGAAGCGGGGGCAATCGGTCGAGTTCGCGGATCACCGCCTCTACACCCCGGGTGACGACCTCCGGTTCCTCGACTGGAACATTTACGCGCGTCTCGACAAGCTCATGATCAAGCTCTTCCTTGAAGAGGAGGACCTGCGGGTCTACCTCCTCGTCGACAGCAGCAAGTCCATGGACTACGGGCGCCCGAACAAGCTCCGCTATGCGCTCAAGGTCGCGGCCGCGCTCGGTTACATAGGGCTCGTCAACAACAACCGAGTCGGGATCGGGACCTTCTCGACTCAGCTCGATCGGGTGTTCCGTCCCGAGCGCGGGCGGCGCAACCTGCCGAAAATGATCAAGTTCCTCGAAGAGACGGTGCCAGAGGGCCGGACGGACCTCGGGCGCGCCTGCAAGCGCTTCGCCCAAGAGCACCGCGCTAAAGGCGTCGTGATCTTGATCTCCGATTTCCTTGACCGTCACGGCTACGAGGACGCGGTCCGGTTCTTCGTGGCGCGAAAAATGGACGTGTTCTGCCTCCAGATCCTTGCGCCTCAGGAGCTCGATCCGCCGCTGACGGGGGACCTCAAGCTGGTCGACTCCGAGGACGGGCAAGAGACCGAGATCACGATCTCGGGGCCCCTCCTCGAGCGCTACAAGGCCAACCTGGCCGCCCTGATGGGCGGCCTGCGCGAGTTCTGCCACAAGCGTGGGGCGCGGTATCTGAGCTCCTCGACCGCGTTGCCCTTCGAGCGCTTGGTCCTTGACCAACTTCGGCTCCACGGCGTGTTGAGGTAGCCGTGTTCCAGTTCCTCTCTATGGGCTGGCTCTACGCCGCGCCGCTGCTGATCGGGGGCCTCGTCCTCCTTTACTTCCTCAAGCTCAAGCGGCGCGAGGTCGGGATCTCGAGCACCTACCTCTGGCAGAATGCGCTCAACGACCTCCGCGTCAACTCGCCCTTTCAGCGCCTCCGGACCAACCTCCTCCTGATCCTGCAGCTCTTGGCGCTGATCCTGATCATTCTGGCGCTCTCGCGGCCCGTCTCGCCGCTGGGGGGAATGCGAGGGAGCGACGCGATCCTCCTGATCGACGTCTCGGCCAGCATGAGCGCCGAGGACGCCAACGGACAGACGCGCTTTCTGCACGCCAAGCAAGAAGCCCTCAAGGTCATAGACGATATGTCCTTCGGGGACAAGGCGGTGATCGTCGCGTTCGACGACGAAGCGCAGGTCTTGACGGACATGACCGAGTCCAAGAGTACGCTTCGACGTGCGCTCGAGAAGCTCGAGCCAACGGATCGCGGGAGCCAGCTTGGGGGCGCGCTCCAGAGGGTTCGCAGTCTCCTCGGCAACGCTGAGCGGGCGCCTGAGCTTTACGTATTCAGCGACGGGCGGGTCGGCTCGCTCGATAACGTCTCGCTCGACGAGAGCGTCCCGCTCCACTTCATTCGCTGCGGGAGCTCAGCTGAGAACGTCGGGATCGTGAGCTTCGACGTTCACCTCGCGAGCGGCTTCGGCGACGAGACGCGGGTGTTTGTGTCCGTTCAGAACCTAGGGACTGAGGAGCGGACGGTCGGGGTCGACTTCTACCTCGACGGAGACCTGGCTGGGTCTCGTGAGGTCAAACTCGGCCCCGAAGGGGTCACCTCGGTTGCCTTCGACGCGCCTCTCCAGGACGAGCCGCGCCACGTGCGGATCACGCTCGATCACGGGACGGACGCGAGCACCGACGTCCTCGCCAGCGACGACGAGGTCGTCGCGATCCTCAAGCCGCCGATGCCCTTTGAGGTGCTCCTCGTCAGCGACGGGAACCTGTTCCTTCACTCAGCGCTGAGTGAGGACCCCCGCGTCGCCAAGACAGCGGAGGGGACCGTGCCCACGATCGCCTCGGCGAACTTCAAGCCGGAGTTCGGTGGGGAATTTGACGTGGTCGTTCTCGATCGCGTCACGCCTCCCACGATCGGGGCCGGGAACTACCTCTGCTTTGGCGCTCGCCCGCCCTTCCCGGGCCTGACGGATCTCGGGCAGATGGAGCACACCGAGGTCATCGATCAGGACGAGACCCACCCCGTCACGCGCTTTGTCAACTTCTCGACCCTCGAGCTCCCGACCGCTCGACAGCTCAAGATACGACCCAAGGACGTGATCGTGGTCAGCTCGACCCACGGTCCGCTCGTGATCGACGCTCGGGATGGCGATCGGCACGCGCTCGTGATCGCGTTCAACCTGTTGGAGCTGCCGCTCGAGGGCGCCTGGACGTTTGACCCCTCGTTCCCGATCTTCCTCAGCAACGTGATTCGCTACCTCTCGGGCTCCAGCGCCGAGGTCCGCAAAGACCTCTTGTTGCCGACGGGGGGAATCGCGGAGTTGCCCTATCCCAAGTTGGCGGCGAAGGCTCAGGTCCAGCACGAGAAGGCCGAGGAGCCGACAGAGATCAAGATCGTGCCAGGCGACGAGTCGCTCCGAATTCCCAACCTGGATCGTCGCGGGATCTACACCGTGACTTTTCAGGACGTCGACGGGAAGGAGCTCAGCAAGACTCGCTTCGCTGCGAACCTCGTCTCGGCCGCCGAGAGCACGGTGGCTCCCGCCGATAACCTCGTCTTGAAGGGACGCAAGGAGATCAAGGCCGTCGAGGAAGCTGTCGAGACGAACAAGGACGTCTGGAAGTATGTGGCCGCCGCCGCGCTGCTCTTCGTGATGCTCGAGTGGTGGATCTACAACCGCCGGGTCTACCTGTGAGAGCGGTCGCTACGCTCGGGGTCTCCCTCCTGGCGACGTTCGCGCTCGCGGCCTCGCCGGCAGGTGGCCAAGAGATACCGGACCCCGCGGCCCAGGCTCGAATCGTCGAAAGCTACGCGAAGCTCCTTGAACACGAGGACGCCCGGGTCCGGCTGCGGGCTGTCGAAATGCTCGCTGGCCTGGCGCCCGCTGCCCGGGGGGTCCGAGCCAAGATTCGGGTCGCGACCTCCGATCCCGACGCTCAAGTTCGTGCCGGGGCTTATCAGACGCTGGGAAGCCTGGGGCGGAAACAGGAGGACCTGGTCCGCCTCGCCGAGGGCCTCGGCGACTCGGATCTCTACGTGCGCGGGGCCGCGGCGGGCGCCCTGGCAGT
>JAESQQ010000187.1 GCA_016765095.1 Planctomycetota bacterium
CCGGCTTCTTCTTGGCCGGCTTCTTCTTGGCCGGCTTCTTCTTGGCCGGCTTCTTCTTGGCCGGCTTCTTCTTGGCCGGCTTCTTCTTGGCCGGCTTCTTCTTCGCCGCCTTCTTGGCTTGCTTCTTCCTGGTCTTCGCCATGGGGGAGAGTCTAGCCACGCCCACTCTCACGCCCCCCAAGAAGCTGGACATTCCCTTTCGCTCCACCGCCCTTCGCTCCGTAGTTACCCATGCATGCCATACTTCCGCGGTGACCGACGCCGAGCTCTCTCGCTTGCTCCAGCCCTTGCTCCTAGTCTGGCTGGCGTGTTTCGGCGCCTGCGTGGGGAGCTTCCTCAACGTCGTCGTGTTTCGGCTCCCGCGCCGCTGCCTGTCGATCCTCAAGCCCACGCGCTCGTTCTGTCCCAAGTGCCGCCACGCGATTCGCTGGTACGAGAACCTGCCCTTGGTCAGCTGGGCTCTGATTTTGCGCGCGCGCTGCGCGGGCTGCGGGCTGCCGATCAGCGTGCGCTATCCCCTCGTCGAAGGGGTGACGAGCCTCCTGTTCCTCGCCGTGGGTTGGATCCACCTCGACGGGCACGCTTTGGAGCTCGAGGCTTGGGCGAAAGTCGTGATCCACGCCGGCTTTGGGAGCGCACTCCTCTGCTGCGCTCTCATCGATTGGGACCTCCGAGTGATCCCCGACGCGATCACCGTTCCTGGAGTCCTGTGCGGTGTCGTGGCGCTGGGGTGTGCCCCCGGGCTCCTGGGTGCGAGCGGGCTCCTCGATCTCGAGGGATTCGCAGCTCGAACGGTCCTGCACCTCGACTCTGCTTTCCGCTGGTGGGGGATCGCCGGGGCGCTGGCCCCCGTCGAGAGCTTGGCCGACTGGCTCGGGGACCTCAGCAAGACCACCCCAACGACCTACCGCTCCCTGCAGGGGGTCTCAGCGGGAGTCTTTGGCGCGCTCGTGGGCGGAGTCGGGATGTGGATCTTCTCGGCGACCCTCTCCCGGCTGTTGGGCCGCGAGGCTATGGGATTTGGAGACGTCAAGCTGACGGCCATGATCGGAGCCTTCACCGGCTGGCAAGGCGTCTTGGTCACACTCCTGATCGGATCGGTCCTGGGCTCCTGCGTGGGGATCGCCTCGCTCCTGGCCGGCCGCAGCGAGGAGAAAGGCGCCACGCTTGGGCTCGGATCGCTTCCCCTCGGCCCCTTTCTGGCGCTAGGAGCGGCCGCAGGAGCGCTCGGCGGCGAGCAGCTCCTCCGCGCGCTCGCGCTCTAGGGATTCCTGCGGCGCGGCGCCCCGCCTGCGCCCCCCTACCCCCCCAAACTCGGGGCGGAAACGCTGGATTGCCCGCTGGCGCTGCACAGCCCACGGGGTTACAAGTTTCGATTGCAAGTCTTAGACTTGCAGAGGCCTTAGGCACCGCACAGGCGCGTTGGCTTTACGGGAGCAGGGATCATGATTAGCGTTGAAGAACTCCTCCAGCAGCTCGTCGAGCGCGGCGGATCTGACCTCCACATCACCGCTGGCGCACCACCGAAGATTCGTATCGACGGCAAGTTGATCTCGACCGAGCACGCCGTGCTCGACCCCGAGACGACGCAAAAACTCGTCTACTCGATCCTCGACAACACTCAAATCGCCCGCTTCGAGAAGGACCTCGAGCTCGACATGAGCTTCGGGATCGGCGGACTGGGGCGTTTTCGAACCAACGTCTTCATGCAGCGCGGCGCCGTCGGGGCTGTCCTTCGTGTCATTCCCTACGAGATCAAGACCTTCCGCGATCTGGGCCTCGACGCGGAGCTCTGCGGCGGGATCGCCTCGGTCCCCAAGGGCCTCGTGCTCGTGACGGGCGCGACGGGCTCTGGGAAGTCGACGACGCTGGCGGCGATGGTCGACTTCGTCAACCGCTCGCGAAACGAGCACATCATTACGATCGAGGACCCGATCGAATTCGTGCACAAGAACAAGGCCTGCCTCGTCAACCAGCGCGAAGTTGGCAGCGACACACACGGCTTCAAGCAAGCGCTGCGCGCTGTCCTCCGTCAGGACCCCGACGTCGTCCTGGTCGGCGAAATGCGTGACATGGAGACGATCGAAGCGGCCCTGACCCTGGCAGAGACGGGTCACTTGACCTTCGGGACGCTTCACACCTCGGACTGCGCTCAGACCATGAACCGCATTGTCGACGTGTTCCCTGCCTTCCAGCAGCAGCAGATTCGAACCGTGCTGAGCTTCGTGATCCAGTCCGTCTTCTGCCAGCAGCTCGTTCCCCGCGCCGACGGTCGGGGCCGCGCCTTGGCTGCCGAGATCCTGATCGCCAACGCGGCCGTCAAGGCTCTGATTCGAGACGACAAGGCTCACCAGATCTACAGCATCATCCAAACGGGTGGTAAGTACGGCATGAAGACCATGAACCAGGCCCTGTTCGACCTGGTTCAGAAGCGAGTCGTCTCCTACGACGACGCGTTCGAGCGCACGACAGACCCCGAGGACTTCCTGCGCACGTTCCAGGGCGCCGGGATCAAGGTCCCGAGTGGCACCAAAAAGCGGAAGTTCTAGGTCTTCGAGTCGTTCGGCCCTCGGGTCGGGCAGCGCCCTCGGGCGAGAAACACAGCGGGCCAAGAGGCCCTTGAAACGAAGAGTCGGCGCCGAGCGAACGCCACTCAAGAGAGGAAACGAGCATGGCAGAGCAAGCAGTCGCCGGCGGCAAGAAGGGGGAGCCGACAGCCTTCCAGAACTTCGTAAGCGGCAAGGTCAACTCGAAGTCTGCCAAGGTGAAGCTGGCCGAGAAGGTCATCTTTACTCGCCAGCTCTCGACCATGATCGCAGCCGGTATTCCCCTGCTCGAGTGCTTGGAGATCCTCGCCGAGCAAATGGACAACCCTGGCTTCAAGTGCGCCCTCGAGGAGATCGTCCTCATGGTTCGCGGCGGCACCGACCTGTCTTCGGCCTTGGGCGAGTATCCCAACTGCTTCGAGGACATCTACGTCAACATGATCCGGGCCGGCGAGGTCTCCGGTCAAATCGACGAGATCCTGGAACGACTGGCGGAGTTCCTCGAGGCGTCCGCCAAGCTTCGCGCTCAAATCACGAGCGCCATGACCTACCCGATCATTTCGCTCATCATGATCGGTGGTATCGCCGGCTTCCTGCTCATGTTCGTCGTCCCCAAGTTCAAGGAGATCTTCGACAGCATGGGTGTCAAGCTGCCCTTGATCACCCAGATCCTGATGGGTGTCTCGAGCGGAATGGTGACCTACATCTATATCTGGATCCCGGTCGCGATCGGAACCGTGGTCGGCATCAAGGCTTGGGCCAAGACACCTCCCGGCACGAGCTTCTTCGACTGGCTCTCCTTGGCGGCCCCCGTGTTTGGCCCGCTCTTCAAAAAGGTCGCGATCTCGCGCTTCTGCCGGACCTTCGCGACCTTGATCTCCTCTGGTGTTCCAATCCTGGGTGCCCTCGAGATCGTCGCCTCGACCGCTGGCAACGTTCACATTGCGAAGGCCGTCATCAACGCCGCTGAGAACGTTCGTCAGGGTGAAACCCTCGCGGCGCCCTTGGCCGAAGTCCCTCACCTCTTTCCGCCAATGGTGACGCGAATGATCGCAATCGGTGAGAAGTCGGGTGCCCTCGAGGCCCTCCTGATGAAGATCTCGGAGTTCTACGACGATCAGACTGAAGCCGCCGTCGAACAGCTAACCTCCTTGATCGAGCCGATCATGATCGGCGTGATGGGCGTCATCGTAGGTGGCATGGTGCTCGCGATCTTCCTGCCGATCTTCGAAATGCAGAAGGCCCTGCAGCAGTAAGGCGATCCCCCCGGCGTCATAGAATGCCGTGGTATCAGGGAATGCCGTGGTATCAGGGAATGCCGTGGAATCAGGGAATGCCGTGAGCGGGCGCGAAGGGTCTGCTCCTTCCCTCGGCCCCGCTGCGTCCGAGCCGAACCCGCACCCTCCGGCGGCGGCGGCACAAGACTCAGTCCCGCACCCCGCGCGGAGCTTCATAGAGCTCCACGAGATCGAGTATCGCCAGTTGGTTCAGTGGTTCCTGCTGGCGCGGGTCCTGATCGCTGTCGCCTGCTTGTTCGCACTCCTGGTCTATGAGGAGGGCGAGCCCGTTCGATTCACGGCCGCCTACACACTCCTGGTCGGAGCGGTCGCGTTTACGACCGCTCACTTGGTCGTCGTCAGCCGTGCGGCTCGACTCGACAACTGGGTGGTGGTTGCGGTCGCAATGGACATTCTGCTCGAGACGCTCTTGGTCTATCTGACCGGCGGAATCGGGAGCCTCGTGTTCTCGCTCCTGTTCTTCGGCTCGATCCTGTCCGCGGTCCTCCTGATCTCCGAGCGAGCGGGATTCGTCGTCGCCGCGACGGGGATCGTGTCCCTGGTCGTGACCTCACTCCTCTATTGGCTCGCCGTGAACTCCAGCCTCTGGGGAGATCCAAGCACCGGGTTCTCGCTCCCGCTCGTGCCCAAGGAGTTCTACGCAGAGACGGTCAGCCTCCGCTGGGGCCGGCTGGTGGCGAATCTGCTCGGACTCGGATTCGCATTCTTCGGCGTCGCGTTCTTGGCCGGCCGGCTCCCGCACCGCCTGAGCGCGGTTCAAATCCTCTACGAAGAGCTGATCGAGCGCATGGGGGAGGGGGTCGTCGCCCTCGATCGTCGCGGGGTGATCCTGATCGCGAACGCCGAAATGAGGCGGCTGCTCAACTGGCGACACGACAGCGCCTTGGCCGGAAGCCACTTCGACAGCGTGCTGCGGAGGCGAGAAGATCGACTGGTCCTCGACGTTTTGGCCCGCGGAGAGGATCAGGCAGTCGAACTCGAGCTCACGATCCGTGGCCGCGGCAAGATCGCGGTCGAAGCGCGGACCTCTGTCCTCCGCGATCAGCGAGGACGCGTCCGGGGCGTCGTGGGGATTTTTCGCGACCAGTCTCTCCAGCGACAGCTCGCAGAGACGCAACACCGCCTCGCGAGGTTGGCCGACACCGAAGCCATGGCGCTTGGAATCGCCCACGAGATTCGAAACCCGCTCGGCTCGATCCGGGGCGCAATCCAAGAGCTAGCGGACCACGCCTTCACCGACCCTTCGGATCAACGCTTGGCTGAGATCGTCCGTGAAGAGTCCGAGCGGCTCGATCGGATCCTCCAGCAATTCTTGGACTTCGCCCGAATGCGGCCTCCTCTCCAGCAGGAAGTCTCCCTCGACCAGCTCTTGATCGAGACCGTCGAGCTACTGGCTCGTCGCAGCGAAGCGGAAGACGTCGAGCTGATCTGTGACTGCGATTGGCCCGCTCGGGTCGAAGCAGACCCGGACCAGCTCCGCCAAGCGGTCCTGAACGTGGCCCTTAACGGCCTCGAGGCCCTCGAAGGGAAGGGCCGGCTTCGAATCAGTCTTGAGCGCGGAGAGATCCGGGCGCTCCGCGAAATCGAAGGAGGCGCGATCCTGACGCCGACCGCAGCCGCCGTGATCGTGATCGAGAACGACGGGCCGCCGGTCTCGGCCGAGACCCAGGCGCAGATCTTCACGCCCTTTTTCACGACCAAGCGAGCTGGGCTGGGGCTCGGAATGGCGATCACCCAGAAAATCCTCAGAGCGCACAGCGGAGACGTCGCCTTGGACGAGAGCCCCCTGGGAGGAGCCCGGTTCCAGCTGACTCTCCCTCTTCTGTTCGCGCCGGAGTAAGACAGCGAAACTCACAAGCCCTTTGCGCTATGGTGGTTGTGGGATTCAGACCTGCCCGGAACCCAAGGGGGGGCAGAGCCGTCGAAAGCGGGGTAAGGAACTGTGGTGGAGCACGAGACGCTCGACGATTCGCAGCTTGTAACCCGCGCCCAAGAGGGCGACCGGGCGGCCTTCGGTGCGCTTGTCGAGCGCTATCAGGAGCGGGTCTTGAACCTCTGCTATCGAAGACTCAACGATCGGGACTTGGCCCTAGACGCCACCCAGGAGGCCTTCCTCAAGGCATACCGTGGGCTGAGTCGCTTTCGGGCCGAGAGCCGGTTCTACACCTGGCTGTTTCGGATCGCGGTCAACGAAGCGACCACCGCGCACCGTCGCCGGTCCCGCCGCCGGGCGGGCTCCCTAGACGCCGAGGGGAGCGAGGGTGAGCGCGTCCCTGAGCCAGCAGCAGACGAGAGCTACGATCCCCAAGCGGAGGCCTCTCGCGGCGACGAACGGTCCGTCCTCATGGAGGCGATCGCCGGTCTCGAAGAAGAGCAGGCCCGAGTCGTCATTCTGCGAGACGTCGAACAGTTGAGCTACCAGGAGGTGGCTGACGTCCTCGAGATCCCGCTCGGTTCGGTCAAGTCCCGACTGCACCGGGCTCGCAACGCGCTCAAGACGCGGCTGCTCCAACGCGACGCAGTTCGCCAGGAGACGAGAGCGTGAGCGAGCGGCTCGACCTCACCGCCTACCTCGACGACAAGCTCTCCCCAGAAGAGCGCATCGTGCTCGAAGCTGAGTTGGAGACCGACCCCAAGCTGGCCGCAGAGCTGGCCGCGCTCGAGAGCGTCACCCAAGCCATAGCTAACCTGCCTCGGATCGAGGCGCCGGCCGCTCTCAAGTCTGACATCATGGACATGGTCCGGCCCCTCTCCGTCGCTCGGGCCGCGAGCTCCATGCACCCCGAGAAGCGCGGCTACGTCGGAATGCGTGCTCGCCACGAGCACCGTCAGAAGCAGAAGCGCCTCAAGCAGGGTGCCTCGTCGAAGGACCCCTTCGTCGGCGATCCCTTCGGCGACTCTCCGCCTGCCCCCCCTGTCCCAGACGTCGAAGTCGCGGACCTCACCGAGAGCGGAGCCCGCCCCAAGCGGCCCACCCTCGAGGAGCTGGGCCCTGAGTTGACCGCCTACGTCGACGGGGAGTTGGCGCCGTCGGAGGCGGAGCGAATCACGGTCTTGGCACGTCGC
Source organism: Planctomycetota bacterium (assembly GCA_016765095.1). Lineage (GTDB taxonomy): Bacteria > Planctomycetota > J058 > J058 > J058 > NORP233. The sequence goes on from JAESQQ010000187.1 coordinate 6,911, forward strand.
GACCCTCAGGTCGCCCGCGAGATCCGCCACGTTCGTCGGATTCGCTCGCGAATCGCAGCGCTCCCTCGCCTCGAGGCGCCGGCCCACCTCACCGCTCAGATCATGAGCGAAATCGACGTCCTCGATCGAGAGGAAGCCCAGCGCCAGGTGCGCGCTCGCCAAGCGCGAATCGCCTTGTTCCAGAACTTGGGGCGATTGGCGCAGGCGGCCGTGTTCTTGTTCGTGGTCGGAGGAGGAGTGTTCCTCTCCCAGCCAGAAGAGCACCCCCTCGCGTATCGCAGCAGCGTCTCTCCCCGCAAAGCGAGGAGACCCGTCGCGGCCAAGAACCCACGCCGAAAGAAGAGTCGCCGAGTCGCGGGTCGCCGGGGGACGGGTCGTCCCCAAGCGGACGAGACGCCGAGCGCCCAAAGCTCCCTGGCCAGCGCTCGGTTCGAGGTCAGCTGGGATCTCTCGGTCGGTGGCGGCGACCTCGAAGCCGCCATCGTGCGAACGCGCGGACTCGTCGGTCGCTACGCGACCCGACTTGAGCCTGAGTTCAAGAGCGAACTCGACTGGGGCCGCGTGGTCGAGGTCCCTGCGAATCGAATCGACGATTTCTGCGCTGGCCTCGAGGCCAGCGCTGAAGTCAGCGTCCCAATCGAAGTCACAGAGTCCCTCAAAACCCTTCACTCTGAACAGGACCAAGTGATCCTCAAGAGTGGCTTCGTCCTCGTCGGTCGAGCCCGGCGCCGTGGATCGGAATACGTGATTCGTGTCGGTCCTCGTGGCAAAGAGACCGTCGTCCACCGAGTCCCCGTCTCAGACGTGGCCCGAGTCGAGAAGGCTGAAAAACTCCGCAGGATCCGCGTCCTGATCCGCTGACTGGTTCAATGACTGGTTCAATGACTGGTTCAATGACTGGTTCCGCCGAGTTGTGACACTCGCGCGGGTTGCGTACTCTCGCAGAGGCGTGAGCTTCCCGCGCCCCTTGCGCAAAGGGAGACATGGCCGAGGCCGACCCACCCAGCACAGTCGAACGCACACAGCGCCTAACCGAGGCTGAGCGCGAGGACTCGAACCGGCCCGCGGACCTCCGCGACACCGTCCGGGCATCGGGTTCGAGCCCCCACGCGCGAAAAATCGGCCCCTACACCCTCTTGGAGGAGCTCGGCCGAGGCGCGAACGGGATCGTCTACCTGGCTCAGCGCAACTCCAGCAAGGAGCGAGTCGCGGTCAAGATCCTCGTCCAGCCCCAAGACGAGGAGGCGGTGGTTCGATTCCGACGCGAAGCGGCGACCACCTCCCGGATCCAAGATCCAGGGATCGTGCGGACCCTCGACTTCGGCCAAGACGGGTCACGGCTCTATTACGCCATGGAGTATTGTCCCGGGGAGACGCTGAAGGACCGACTCCGCGCGGGCCCGCTCCCGCCGCGAGAGGCCGCGAGCCTGATCGCAGGCATGGCGCGAGCCATGGCCGCAGCGCACCAGTGGGGCGTGATTCACCGGGACCTCAAGCCGAGCAACGTCTTGATCGACAAGGAGTCCGGCCGCCCACGGATCACAGACTTCGGCCTGGCCCGCGACTACGTCCAGCAGCGCATGACCCGAACCGGCGACATACTCGGAACGCCGGTCTACATGGCCCCCGAGCAGATCCACGGCAAGAGCGACCTCGATCACCGCGTAGACATTTACGCCCTCGGCGCGATCCTCTACCAGCTCCTCTCGGGCCAGATCCCCTTCAACGCGCCGACCATAGCGGCCCTCGCCAAGCACATTGAGAGCGGCCGCGTCACGCCGCTCAGGGACTTGGTCCCCAACCTCTCCCCCGCCCTGATCGCGATCTGTGCGCGAGCGATGGCGGTTCAGCGCAACGACCGCTACGCGACCGCGTCGGCGCTCGCCGACGCCCTCGAAGGGCTCCTCAACGAGGGCCAGGCCCTCCGCGACGACGCCGAGGAGGGTAGCCGGCCACCGCTCTGGGCCTGGGGAGCTGTGGTGCTCGCGGTGCTATCGAGCCTGGTCGTGGTCTTGCTCTTGGCGACGCGGCCCAGCGGCCCGAGCGCGGAGCCCGCACGCGGCAGCGCCAGCGAGGAGAGCCTCGAGCGAGTTCGGGCGGAGACGCTTCGGAGCGCACAAGCCGCGGAGGTTCGTCGGGTCCTCCAAGAGGTGGACCTCCAGGAGCAGGCGGGAGTCGCTGGCCCGATCCTGCTCCGGCAGCTCGGACGAGCCCTCGAGATCGCGACGGGCGAGGAGACCGCCGCGATCGAGGCCAAGCTGGCTGAGATCGAGGCCGAGACGCAGCGGCTGATCGACGCTCAGGCGCGACTCGCCGAGCTCGAGCGCCGCAACCAGCGCCTGGGAGCCCTGGAGGAGATCACCGCCCAACTCAAGGCCTTCGCGGTCGACCACCCGCCGGCGGGACTCCCCAAGGACCTCAAGAAGCGATACACCCTCCTCAAGGGGCGCGTCGCGGGACGAAGCGTCCTGCTCGACTACGTCCAGAGCATGAGCGACCCCCCTGAGCTCGAGCAGCTCACCGGCTTGATCCGAAAGGCCAGCGAGTGGACTCCCTTCAGCCCCCTCCTCGGCAAGGAAGCCAACCAACACGCACTCCGAGTGACCGACAAGCTCCTCGCCGCCTCCAGGGACAGGCCTGAATACAGGCCGACGCTCCTCATTCTGCGAGGCCTGATCCAACGCCGCCTCGGGGACGAGGCCGGGTCCAAGCAAACGTGGGGCGATGCCCTCTCCGGTCAGCGCCACAGCCGGCGCGAAGTCGTGAGGGACTTCATGGGCTCCGGGCTGCTCACCGCGACGGAGACCGACGCTTTGATCGACGCGGTCCGCGGCGGACACTAACGCTGCCCATCACAAGTTGCGGTACACGCCAGTGCTTTCGTAGGGGAGGGGTTTATAGCTCCTGACGTTGACAAGCCTGAACTAAGCTCAGAGGCCGTCTGTCTCTCCCGGACAGGCGGGCGGGGGTAAACCCCGCACCCTACGAATCGCAGGAGGGCCCCTCCGCAAGACGCCCTCCTGGACGGCTCACAACGCGCTTTGGTAGGGGCGGGGTTTA
>JAESQQ010000188.1 GCA_016765095.1 Planctomycetota bacterium
CCCCGGACGAGGCTCGGGTCGTCGAGCACGATTCGGGCCATGGCCGCGCCCGCCGGCCAGGCGAGGCCCCAGTAGGGAGTCCCGGTCTCGGCACCCACGAGGTCGTTCAGGGCGTCCTTGAGCTCGTGGAGGTTGGTCGCCTGAAACACGGAGACCTCGGGGCAGAGGTCGACCGGCGTGAACGGCGCCCTCGTGTCGAGCAGGGCTTCGAAGCCGTCGCTCACTTCGACCCCCCTGGGAGGCCCTCGGGCCTGGTGTCCGAACCGCTCGGAGCGCCGCCCGATTCCACGCAGCCGATCAGGATGTCGTTTCTCTGCGGCATACCGCCCCCTCCTTCCCGGCGCGGACGGTAGCGCGCAGCAGGACCGCTGAGAAGGGCGAGCCGGGAGGATCCTGGCGCTAGCTCCACTCCCAGCAGAGGTCGAGTCTGGGTGGGCTCAGCCGGCCCTCGCTTTCTCTCCTGCTTCGTTCTTAAGGACTGCGAGGGCCGAGTTGACGGCCGGCCGAGCTCGGTTCGCTCTCACCGCACCCAGGATTTGGCCCCGCCCCGCCGGCCCGTTCCGGTAGAGGCGGACTTGGATCGAGCTCGCCTGGGGGCCGAACAGAACTTCTGGCCCGATTCCGCGTGTACCCTCTCAGCCCCCAAGGGAGGTCCCATGCGGCTCCACGCTCTCGTCCCGATCGCTGCCTTGCTCCTGGCAACCCCAGCCCTCGCCCAGCCGAAGCGAAAGACCACCCCCGCGGAGCAGTTGGCTGCGGACCTCGCCGCCTTGGGCAAACCCAAGGCGAAGGTCGGTCGGCTCCGCCACCGGATCTACCAAACGGTCGAGAAGATCAAGGACGAGGCCAAGGTTCGCCAAGCGCTGCTGGCGGTCGCCCGCAGCTACGACTGGAAGAAGCCTCACGAGCGGCGGCTGGGGGTCCGCGACCTTCGTCGTCTGAGCCTTCGCGAGGCGCCCGACGCGTTCCGGCAAAAGGTCTTCGCGGAGGTTCAAACCCGCCAGGGTTGGAGCTTTGCCTACGCGTCTTCCCACCGGCTGGGCCGCAGGCACCTCGAAGTTCAAGTTGGCCCCGTCGGACGCCCAGCGAGCGCGTTCACCGTGTTCGAACTCAACACCAAGGACGTGATCGCCGCCGTGGCCAAAGGCCAAGCCGCGACCCAAGTGCCACGGGCTCGCTGGAAGGTGCTCTCGATCGGCGCCATGAACGCCCACCTGCCCTTCAAGCCCTCCAACCAGCAGAGGACGGTTCATGTCAAAGCCGACGTGCCGAGGAGGCCCGGTGTCTACTTGATCGAGGAGGTGATCAGCGGCTTCCGCTTCGTCCAGTCGGTCTGGGTTCGAGAGTCCGAACTCGTCCTGCACGTGCTTGGGGGCGAGGTCTTGGCCTACGTGATCGACCCGGTCTCAGGCGAGCCGAAGCCCAACGTGCCCGTCTCGGTGATCTCCGAGAAAGGACGAGTGCACGGCAAGACCGACGGGAGCGGCCTGGTGCGGCTCGCCTGCGGAGCGAAGGGACGGGTGATCGCTCGGCCTGGAGACGACTTGCTCCTCTGCCGGTTTGAGACGAAGGCCAGCGAGGCTGGCGGGTTGGTCTACATAACAACCGACCGGCCGATCTATCGTCCGGCGCAGACCGTGCACTTTAAGGCCGTGTTCCGAGAGGCCGGGAACGTGCTCCCCCCTCGCGCGCCGGTCAAGGTCGACGTGCGTGATCCCCTCGGCCGGATCGTGTGGCAGGGCGAGTTCACCTGGAGCGCGCAGGGCACCCTGAGCGGGAGCTTCACCCTCGCTAGGGAGCCGGGCCTCGGGGACTACGCGGTGTTTGTGCACGTGCCGCGCGAGGTGGCGGCGGAGGACGAGGGCTGGGGCTTCCACGACGACGACGAGGACGTGCTGAAGGTCTGGACCAAGACCTTCGCGGTCCTCGCCTATCGCAAGCCGGCAGCGAAGCTCTCGATCGAGATCACCGCCCCGACCGAGCCCGGAGGCCTCGCGACGGCGCTGCTTCGCGCCGAGTATTTCCACGGCGGCCCCGTCGTCAACGGGGAGGTCAACTGGCGAGTCACGGAGGCCTGGGAGGGGCGCAACGTCCGCTCGGGACTGATCAAGCCGCGCCCGCCCTTCGAGGATCCTCTCGCCTGGATCTACGCAGCCGACGACGCTCGCCACGAGGCCAAGAACGACTACGGCTACGAGGACGAAGGGGAGGAGATCCTGACGGGAACCGGCAAGACCGGCGCCGACGGGACCCTTCGAATCCGGTTCCCGACTCGATCCGGCGGGGAGTGGGGGCGGAGCTATCAAGTCCACGCCGAGGTCAGCGACGAATCGCGCCTCGAGTCCGACGTCAGCTCGCCGAGCTTGACCCTTGAGGCCTCCTCGCTCCGAATCGAGGTCGGGACCCAGCGCTTGTTCGAGGTCCCGGGGGAGCCGGTTCAAGTCGGCGTCCGCGTGCGAGCTGCGAGCGGTGAGACCGCTGGCAAGCAGGAGGTGACCCTCGTGACCTTCCGGACCCGAAACGCCTTTGAGGACAGCGTCGAATTCGAGAGCGTCTCGACTCAGAAAGCGACGACCGACGGGACGGGGTTGGTCTGGTTCAAGGTCGCGGCCCAAGAGGCCGGCCGCCTGCGCTTTGTGGCCCGGGTCAAGGACCCCGAGGGCCGCCTCGCGACCGCCCGCTGCGGGACCTGGGTCGCCGGTGACGCCGCGGTCGCTCCTCCGGGCGAGGAGCACCGAGCCTACTCCTGCCCCGATTGCGACCAGAGCTACGCGCGACCTTTCGCCGGGGGGTGCTTGCAGTGCCGAGGTCCCCTCAGCCTCGACTACTCGGATCTGCCCGAGCCGAGGGTCTCGATCCTTGGCCAGCAGCTCGCTTATCGCGAAGGCGCCACCGCGCGCTTCCTGGTCCGCGCGCCCTCGCTCCCGTTGACTTGCCTCCTGACTGTCGAGGGCGAGCGCTTCTTGATCAGCAAGGTGATTCGCCTGACGAAGCGCTCGACGATCCTCGAGCTGCCGATCGGGAAGGCCTGGGCCCCCAACGTCCTCGTCAAGCTCAAGGCCTGGCGCAATCACGAGGGCGTCGGTGACGGCGTGCGGGTCGCGGTGCTCGCTGGCGGAGGGGACGTCGAGGTCTCGGTCTCCACGGATCGTGCTAACTACACCCCGGGCGAGACGGCGCAGGTGATCGTGACCACGACCCGCGAGGGGGTCCCCGTCGCGGGGGAGATCGAGCTAGCGATCGTGGACGAGAAGATCCTCCAGCTCCGCGCGGACGACACGCCCGACGTGCGTGGCTTCTTCCGTCGGTTGCGGACGATCGAGACCCACGTCGACTCGACGGGGAGCGTCCTGGACACTTGGCGGCGGCTGAGCGAGCGGGGGGCGAGGGATCAGGACGATTTCTTCGGTGGCGGCGGCGGCGGCGGCGGCGGCGGCGGTGGCGGCGATGGGCTAAACAAAACTGTTGAATCACAGAACCCCTGACGGACCTTGACCGCGCATGCCAGCTCTGCATCGTTGAATCCCCGCTCAGCGTCAACC
>JAESQQ010000016.1 GCA_016765095.1 Planctomycetota bacterium
CGAGGGCGTCGGCCAGCTCGACTGCACGCGCCAGGGCAGGCCCAGCGCCTTCCTGGTCGCCAAGGAGGAGGAGGTGGCCGAGCTGGATCCAGAGCTCGACTTCGAGCTCGGCCTCTTCTCCGCTCTGCGGTCCCTCGCCCGTCGCCAAGAGCGAGAGCGCCTCCTGGAGGTCGTCGAGCGCGCCCTCGAACCCTTCGCCGTCGCGACGGTGGAAGTGAACGCGGCGAGCGAGGGCCTTGAGTCGAAGGAGACGCGCCTGGCGGCCTTGGAGTCGATCGAGGAGCTGGAGGAGCGTGCCGAGTTGGAGCTCGGCCTCGTGATCCTCACCTTGCTCGAGGAGCGCCTCGACGCGGTCCAAGTAGAGGTGGGCTAACTCGGGGCGAGGTCCTCGCCGTTCGGCGCGCGCGATCGCGCGCTCGATAGAGCGGAGGTTGACAGGCTCGCGTTGCGGACGCGGTACGAACAAGAGGAACACCCTTGGGTCGGCGTCGGGATCTTCTCCCCTCCGCGCCAGAGTGCAAGGGCGTCTGGGGGAGCTGCGCTCCGCCACCGCGCGCTCTGCGTCTGGGTTGGTCTGCGGGGCGGGGCCTGGCGGAGGGGCCCGAATCGACCTGCTACTCTTAGGGGGTCGGGTGAGCGCCCGGCCGGAAGCAGCAGAGGCTGATGCCCAATCCAACCACCGAGGCCGCTACCGAAGAGGAGGAGACGAGCGCGGTCGCCGTCGCGACCCTCGTGAAGCGTCTCCTGGCTCGTCTGGTGCCCGTTGAGGGCAAGGACCCCAGCGACAAGACTCCGCTCAAGGTCGAGCTGACCCCGCCGCGCCGCGCGGCACCGGCCTATGTGCTCCCGGTCCCCTATCACGTCGAGGGCGAGGACGAGCCGCCCCTCCCAGCCGAGGCCACGGCCTGGCTCCAGGTCTGGGAAATGGACAAGTTCAGCGCGCTTCGGAATCGAATCCCCGAGGAAGGGGACACCAACGAGGAGACGAATCGCCTCGTCTGCTCGATTCCAGGGTTGGTCGTGCGGTCCGAGGCCACGTTCAGCTTCCGCGCGCTCGGCGATCCGGCCCCGACTCGAAGCGAGGCCCCGACCCATGGTTCGATCTTGCTCGAGCTTCTCGACAGCGAAGGCCAACCGAAAGAGCACGAGATCTGGCTCCCGGAGCAGGAGAGCATTCTGGAGTTGACCTGTGTCCTGCGGGATCGCGTCAACGATTCAGGGTTCGAGTCCGAGACCGGGGTCAGCGGAATCCTGGCGGTCCGCAACGTCGTCGGCTGCGCTCGCCGCCAGATCGAAGAGGAGGGCGGGCTGACCTTGGCCTTCGTGCCCGCCTACGCGATCGACAACGCCCGCAACGACCCGACCCAACGCAACGACGCTGAGTTCTCGCGCCAGGCCAAGGGCCTGCTCGCGACCCGGGCCGCGTTTGCGCTCGCCGACGGGGAGCTGACGATTGGGTTTCACACGATCAAGGGCTCGGACGAGATCGGTCCGATCTGCCAAGAAGTCTCCGCGGCGGCCGCGAGCGCGCTCGAGTTGAGCGCGCCGCCCAAGATCGCGACCCTGCTCTTGTTCGGTCACGGGACGCGAACTCACCTCCGACTCAACCCAGCGGGCTATCGCGCCTGCGGCTCGCCTTGCGCAAAGACCAACCCCGACTTCATAGACGGCCTCGAGCCCTACCTCGCCGACGAGGTCACCTTTGCGCTCTACGCCTGCAACAACGGCCGGGGCTATCAGGCCAGAGGGGAGTCGCGCTTCGCCGACCCGCGCTACGGGCAGGGCCTGGTCGGTGAGATCCCGGGCGCCGACTCGCTCGCCTGGAACTTGCTTCGAGTCCTGACCAAAGACGGGACCCGTCGCGCGACGGTGTGGGCGCACACCACGAGCGGGCATACGACTCGCAACGGCTACCTGCGGGTGTTCTCGAGTTGGGGCACCGCCGACTTCGCGAACCTGGTGCTCGGGGCTCGCTCGCTCGAGTCGGCCACGGTCCGCCACTTCCTCTCGCGCTTCGCTGCGTCCTTCGCGAAGCAGAAGCGGGCCGTCGCCCTGGCGCGGCTCCGCAACGGGAACTTGCTCCGGACCCTCTCTGGTAGCAGCGCGCGCTACCTCCCTTGGAAGGAGCTGACCGGAGGAGAGCCGGACGCCAGCGACCCCGCTCACCACCCCGCCGCGGCAGAGACCGTCTCGCGACTCATGAGCGAGATCTGCGGCTTGCTCGCGGTCGAGCAAGTCCGGCCCGAGTGCTGGTCGTTTGAGGACGCGAGCCGGCGCGTGCTCACGGGACGCGACCCTGACGTAGCGAGCACCGAGCGCCTCTCGCCCCACTTCCGGCTCGAGGAGTTCACGCGCGCCGAGCTCGGCTCGCCGCTCCGGTTGGAGGTCGGCCTCGTTCAAGCCCTAGAGCTGCTTCGTGAGCGGGGGCGAAGCGCGCTCAAGATCGAAGCCCTCCTCGAGGGCGGCGCCATGGTCCGACTCAACCTCGCAGGCGCTCGCCAGGACGCCGTCTTGGAGCACGCCCAGACCCTTGTCGAGGAGGGCCTCCTGACCGGTGCCCGGAAAGTCGACGAGCGACTTTATGTTTCGACGGGCGTCTTGGAATACGACGACGAGCTCCGCTGGGTGACGGGGACCCGCGACGCCGACGCCCAGGGTCGGATCACGCGCTCGATCCTTTGGGACGCGGTCAGCGCCGTCGGCAAGGTTCGTCGTTCGCTCTGCGAGGCCGGCCAGCTCCTGATCGATCGCGGCGGAACGCTGGCGGGCGTCGGCGCCGGCGGGCTCAAGCTTCGCGTCAATGGGCCGACAGAGGCCCTCGTCGAGTTGGCTCAGATTCCGCTCGGGAAGGGCATGATCGACGAAGTCGAGGTCCGCGAGGACGGAGTTCAGCTCGGCTGTTGCGCAGACGGCGACGAGTAGGGGCGGGGTTTACGGAGCCTGACGTATCAAAGCTCAAGAGGAGAGTCCGTCTGTCCCGCCGGGACAGGCGTCGGGCGGGGGTAAACCCCGCACCCTACGGATCGCACAGGCGCCCTCGGAGGGGGCCGGCCCGACCTTCCAATGCGCCCCTTCTAGACGGCTCGCGACACGCTTGGGTAGGGGCGGGGTTTA
>JAESQQ010000189.1 GCA_016765095.1 Planctomycetota bacterium
GTAAACCCCTCCCCTACGAAAGCAACGGGGTGTACTTGTGATGGGCACCACTAGTGTCCCGCCTGAGCGCGATTTCGTCCCGAGCCGACGTCCAATGACGAGTTCGCCGCTCCGCGCGTCCGTCCTCCTCTCCGGCGGCGGCCGCACGCTCCAAAACCTGATCGACCGGATCGAGAGCGAGGCCTTGCCGCTCGAGATCCGCTCGGTGATCTCGAATCGCTCAGGGGCCTACGGTCTGGAGCGAGCACGACTCGCCGGACTCCCCACCAAAGTGATCGGGCGAAAGGGGAGCTCAGGCGTCGCGGACTACACCGCTCGGGTGTTTGCAGCGGCCAGAGCGGCTCAGGCGGAGTGGGTCCTCCTCGCCGGATTCCTGCGGCTCCTGGCGCCGATCCCGGCCGACTTCCAGGGTCGGGTCCTCAACATTCACCCCGCCCTGATCCCCGCCTTCGCGGGGCCAGGCTTCTATGGGGAGAAGGTCCACGCTGCGGCGCTGGCCCGAGGCGTTCGCCTCAGCGGCTGCACCGTTCACTTCGTCGACGACGAGTACGATCACGGCCCGATCCTCGTCCAACGCAGCGTCGAGGTCCGACCTCAGGACACGGTCGAGGAGCTGGCGGCGCGGGTGTTCCAGGCCGAGTGCCTGGCCTACCCCGAGGCGATCCGGCTTCTCGCACGAGGCGAAGCGCGCTGGGACTCAGGCCGAATCGCCTGGGGCACGGAGCACTGCACAAAGCCAGACGAATAAACCTGTCGATCTATTCGCGTGGCCCCGCTCAGGGGAGCCGAACCTTCGTCCGCGAGACCTCCACCTCGGCACGAAGGGAGCAGCCCGGCAGGTGGTCGTTGACCAGACCCATGGCCTGCATGAAGGCGTAGGCGGTCGTCGGCCCGACGAAGCTCCACCCGCGACGCTTTAGTTCCTTGGCGAGTGCTGTGCTGGTTTCGGTCGTGGCGGGGAGACCGGAGAAGGCCCCGTCGACTCGATAACGCCAGAAGAAGGCTCCCAACGAGCCGAACTCGTCCCGCAGCTCACGAGCTCGCGAGGCGTTGTTGATCGCGGAGCGAATCTTGCCCTCGTGACGCACGATGCCTGCGTCCTTGAGCAGCCGGCCGACGCTCCGCTCATTGAAGCGCACGACGCGGTCGATCTCGAACTCACGAAACGCCCGGCGGAAGTTCTCACGCTTGCGGAGGATCGTGAGCCAGCTGAGTCCGCTCTGAAATCCCTCAAGGCAGAGCTTCTCGAACAGGGGAGCGTCGTCAACCACCGGACGGCCCCACTCGACGTCGTGGTAGGCCAGGTAGTCCGCGTGACCCACGCACCACCCGCACCGCTTGAGGCCGTCGAGCCCTGAGATCAGCGTTGGTTTGGCCATTTCGCCTGAGTCTCCGCTGGATCGCCACGCTGAGAGGGCTACGCCCGTCTGGACACGGCACGGCAAGGGGAGAAAGGTGGGAGGGGCCAGGAGCCCAGGAAGCAGGAGCCCAGGAAGCAGGAGCCCAGGAAGCAGGAGCCCAGGAAGCAGGAGCCCAGGAAGAGCCAGGAGGCTCTAGTCGTCGCTGGTGTTCTCTTCGGCCTGACGGATCGACTTCTCGTCCGCTCGTTCGGCGGCGCGCTCTTCGTCTGCCTCGTCCTTCTCAGCGTCGCGCTCGGTGGCATTCTCTTCGTCTGCCTCGTCCTTCTCGGCCCGGCGCTCGGCGGCATTCTCTTCGTCTGCCTCGTCCTTCTCGGCCCGGCGCTCGGCGGCATTCTCTTCGTCCGCCTCGTCCTTCTCGGCCCGGCGCTCGGCGGCATTCTCTTCGTCGCGCTCAGACTGCTCACCGGTATGCAGTCGGCCTAGGTAACGCCCTCGGTCGGTCCGCTCGCGGCCCTTACGACGGTCCTTCGTCCGAATCTCGGCGTCGACGCCGCGCTCGTTGCGGGCCTTGTCAGCCATCCGAAGTCGCTCAGGCGAGAGTGGATTCCCCCACCGCTTGAGGCCTTCCTTGTATTTGGCGAGCTCAGCCATTTCCTCGCTGGGGATCACCACTTGGCGACGGAAATCGGCTTGGCTGCGGGCGCGCGTCAAGCGCGAGAGCTGACGCTCACGCAGATCACTCTCCACGCCGCGCTGACGAGCCAAAACGGCGTTGCGGGAGGCGTAGCGCTGACGCTTGGAGAGCTTGGCACGAGCCAACTCGAGCCGATCGCCGCGGACGTCCTGGACACGAGTGCGGACCATTGCCGCCCGAATCTCCTCGCTGAGGTCGCCCTCACGATCGAGGACGCGGTCAAAGCGAGCGTAGCGAGAGACCCGGTGCTTGAGGGCCTTGGGCCAGCTCGTCCGCACGGTATCGTGGGCTGGGCGAGCGGTGCGGTCCTCCCGAACCATCTCCTTCGCCAACTTCTTGGCAGGAGCGACTGCCTTGCCGACTGGCTTGGCAACAGCCTTCCCTGGGGTCGCCTGAGGGGCGTCCGGTCCTGCAAATGCTGGACTTGCCCCGAAAAGGAAGCAGGTGCCGGCGAGGAGGAAGGTGCTAGTGAGGAAGGAAATCCGCATTACTCTTCAGACCCCAAAGGAAAGCGCGTTCCATCGCGGACGGCGCCTCTAAGTCTTGCCAGCGGGACGAGTTCGCAAAATTCACTGCCAACGCTTCGGCACACATCGCTGAGTCGAGTGCCGGAAACCTGGCAGGGGTCAAAAGAGGGCTCGAAGCGGGGCCCGAGGAAGAGCGGCACTACTTGGTCCCCCCCCCTCGGTTCTGCTGAATCCGATCGAGGCAACTGCGGGCCTGGTCGCCCATTTTGCCTTCGGTCTCGGTCCGACCCGATTTCAAGAAAGTCTGGAGGTGCTTGGCACTGTCATCCCACTGGCGAAGATCGAACGCGATCAGACCGAGGTTGTAGCGGGCGGTCGGATTGCTCGGATCGACTTGGAGCGCGCCTTCGTAGGCCTCGCGCGCCTTCTCCAGCTCGTCTTGGGCGAGGAGGGCGTGGCCGAGGTTGATCAAGGCCGGGAGGTACTTCTCGTTGATCGAGAGGCACTTGCGGTATTCCGCGATCTCCTCTTGGTACATACCCCGGTGGTAGTAGGTGTAGCCGAGCTTGAAGTGCGCCTTGAAGAAGAGCGGGTCTTCCGCCAAAGCATGCTGGAACTCCCGCGCGGCGTCGTTGATCCGGGGTCGGTCCTCGCTCAGGTAGCGCACGCCGAGGAGATAGAAAGTCCGGGCGTTGTGAGTCCGCTCGAGGTCGCCGTCCGTCCGGCGGTCCGCCGCTTCGCTTCGCTCCGCGTCCCGCTCGACGTCCTGCTGCTGAATGCGCTTGGCCTGGTCTTTGACCTGCTCGGCGCGGTCATCTTCGGGGCGCTCGGGCTGCCCACTTTGGCACCCCACCCCCATGAGAATGGCTATCAAGACAAGTTTGCGCACGATGGCTCCCACCAACCTAGCCAGTTGGCTTAGGTCCCGCTATACGGAAGTCCTAAGCCCAGCGCCAATAGGCGCTTACCGCCCTCAACTCAGCTCCCGGAAGCGCCCCACTCGAGGAGGCTCTGGCGCGCCTTTTGGCGCACTGAAGCCTCCCCCTCCTCCAGGCAACGCCGGAGCAGAGCCCTGGCCTCGTCACCGCGACCGAGGTCGGCCTCGACGAGAGCCAAATTGTAGAGATCGCGAGCGCTCGGCTCGAGTTGATTGGCGCGAACATAGGCCCGCCGCGCACCCTCGAGGTCGTCCACCGACACACAGGCCAGCGCCAAGGCTCGCCACAGCTTGGGCTGGTTCGGACTGATCGCGAGGGACTTGCGGTATTCGGCCGCTTCGAGGTCATATTCGCCGAGGTCGTAGTGGCAAAGACCCGACCGGTAGTGCACGTCAGCCCGGAGGGGATCGAGACCGGCAGCCCGGTGGAAGGCAGCGAGGGCAGCACCCTGCCGTCCCTCTTGGGCCAACTCGAGGCCGGAGCGATACGAGTGCTCTGCAAGCTCTTTGGGGGTGCTCTCGATCTCGACAGGTTTGCTCGCGCAACCAGCCAAGGAGACCAGGGTCAAAAGAACCGGACCCAAGAGAACCCCGTACGCTCTCGTCTGTCTCACTTTTGACTCCCCTGAACTGCCGCGATCCGCTCTTGGAGCTTCTTCGCGAGTTGCCGATAGTACTTGGTCTGCTTCTCAATTGCCTGACGAAGATCTTGGACTTGCGTCAGCTCACCGCGTTCCCGCTGCAAGGTCTTGGTCAACTCCGGCAGGGCGTAACCCCGCTCCCGCAGCCGATTCAAGTGTTCGACGTGCGTCGCGAGCCGAGCTTCACGAGGTTTGAGTTTCTTGAGTTGCGCTTCGTAGGTCCTGACCTGGCGTTGGTAGGCCTTGGCCCGCCACTGCATTTCGTCGAGGGTCGCCCCGGCGTCGAGGGGAGGGACTGGCCGGCCCAGGTCGCTCCCGCGCTTGCCGAGCGTGCGGTGCTTGGCGATCCCGCTCAGCTCGCTCAGAGCCAGCTCAGTGTGCTCGCGAATCTGGCGGGTCCGGCGATCGCTCTTGGGCTGGCTGCCCAAGCGATACGCGAGCTTCATCAAACGACTCGCATAGGCGGAGCGAGCGTCGATCATGGCGACTCGCTCAAACTCGTGGCGCGGCGTCAGCTGCGCCTTGGTCAGCATCAACGCCGCCTTGCGGTTGGCGATCGTCCGGGCCACCCGACGCCGCCGCTGAATCTCAGCAGAAGCGAAGGGCCCCCCGTCCGCTTCTGCCTCACGCACGCGGGCGTTCGCGGCGTCGAGCGCCTTGGTTTCGGCTTGGAGGCGACGCTCGAGGCCGTCGAGTTCTCCGCGGGTGTCGTTGTGGGTTTGAATCGTCTTGTTGCGGGTCTTGCGCAACTCAGGGAGGGTCCGGGTTCGCTCTTGCGCCCAACCCACAACGCAGATCAAGCAGAGCGCCGCCGTACACAACAGCCTGCCCACGCTGCGAGGCGCTTGCGGCGAAGACGAACTCGAACCCAGAGAGATCACGACTTACTGGTGTCCTCAGGTTCGGGGCGATTCAAGTCGTACTTCTTCATCTTGTATTGCAAGCTGCTCCGCTTGAGGTGGAGGATCTTGGCCGCCTGAGTCTGATTCCAGTTGGCCTCTTGAAGGGCCTTGCGAATGATCTCACGCTCGATGCGCTCGATCCTCTGACTCAGCCCCGTGGCCTCAAGGTACTCACGCTGCGCGGTTGGGTCACCCTCTCCCCCCCGAATCTCGGTCGGGAGGTCGTAACCGCTGATCTGTCGCACCCCGTTCTCGTCACCGTCGGCAAGGACGAGAGCCCGCTCGAGGACGTTCTCGAGCTCGCGGACGTTCCCCGGCCACTCATAGATTTGGAACAACGAGAGGACTTCGTCGGCGATCACGCCCCGGAGACCTGTGTTCTCCTGGTGGCGAATGAGGAGCGAGTCGACGAGGACTGGGATGTCCTCACGCCGAGTCCGCAAGGGCGGCATCTCAATCGTGATCACGTTGATTCGATAGAAGAGATCCTCACGGAAGGTCCCCGCCTCGATCATTTGCTTCAAGTTCCGGTTGGTCGCCGCCACGACCCGCACGTCGACCTTCATGACTTTCGTGCCGCCGACTCGCTCGAGCTCCTTCTCTTGGAGAAACCGGAGCAGCTTGACCTGCGTCCCGAGTGGGATCTCGCCGAGCTCGTCGAGGAACAGGGTCCCCTTGTCCGCGAGCTCAAACTTGCCGTATTTCTGCTGTGTCGCGCCGGTGAAGGCCCCCTTCTCATGCCCAAAGAGCTCGCTCTCGAGGACCCCTTCGGCGAGGGCCGCACAGTTGACCGTCACGAAGGGACCCTTAGCGCGCTTGCTGCGCCTGTGAACTTCGCGTGCGGCGAGCTCCTTGCCGGTCCCGCTCTCGCCGAGCACGAGGACCGGAGTCGACGTCTGCCCCACCCGCGCGATCAAGTCGAACACGCGCTGCATGGGCGGCGAGCCACCGATCAGGCTCCCGAAGTGGTGCTGGATTTCGTCCTTGAGGCGACGGTTCTCGGCCTCGATCCCGAGCCGCTCGAGGGCCTTCTCGACTTTGACTTCCATGGCCGAGAGCGGAAAAGGCTTCTCGACGTAGTCGATCGCGCCAAAACGCATCGCCTTGACCGCGGTCTCGACCGAGCCGTGGGCCGTCATCACGATCGCGGCCACCTCGCGTCCCGCCTCCTTGAGCTCCTTGAGGAGGCTGATCCCGTCCAAGCCCGGCATTCGAAGGTCCGTCAAGAGGAGGTCCCAGCGCTCCTCCCCGAGTAACACCTCGCGGGCCGCCAGGCCGTCCTCGACTCCCCGGACCATGTGCCCCAGGGATTGCAGCGTCTCGACGAGGACGTCACGGAGGCCCGTGTTGTCGTCTGCGACCAGGATCCTTCTCACGAGGTCTTTCCTTCCTTGCTGGCCGCGGCCACGACCGGGAGCGCAATCACGAACTCAGCCCCACCCCCCGGAACGTCCCTCAACGAGAGCTTCCCGCGGTGGGCGGTGACGGCCTTGTTTGCGATCGCGAGCCCGAGACCCGTGCCTTCGGCGCGAGTCGTGAACAGCGGGTTGAATATCTTCTCGCGCAGCTCGAGCGGCACCCCAGGCCCCGAGTCACGAACTCGCACATAGACCTGCTCGCCGAGACGCTGGGTCCGAACCGAGAGGTTCCCGCCTTCCGCCGACATCGCCTGGAGCGCGTTGCGAACGAGGTTGGTAATCACGGATCGCATCAGACCTCGGTCGAGCGCGAGCTGAGGCAAGTCGTCGGCCAGCTCAAGCTCAAGCGTAATCTCTTGGCCCTCGGCGAGGGGGATCTTGCCGGCGTCGCTAAACCCGTCGATCTCCCCGGGGTCGAGGCTGCCGAGACCCTGCATCGCGAGCTCGACGCTCCGCTCGACGAGCGCGTTAATGTCTGTCGGCTCGCGCCGAATCACGTCCTCGCGAGCGAAGCTCAGGAACTCGTTGAGGAACGTGTTCAACTCGTCCACCTCGCCGCGGAGCCGTTTCGCGAGCCGAGTCACGTCCTTGCCGGCCTTGCGCTCGATCAGCTCGGCGAACCCGGAGATCGCGCCGAGCGGGTTCTTGATCTCGTGGGCCAGCCCCGCCCCGAGGTTCCCGATCGCGGCCAAGCGTTCGTTGCGAGCCGCGACCTGGCGGAAACGCTCGAGCTCGGTCCGGTCGGTGACGAGCGCCACGGCCCCAAAGAGCTCGCCGGCCTCGTCGTGGAAGGGAGCACAGGTCAGCTCGACGAGGCGCTGCTCCTCCTCTTCGTCGCCGAGCACGATCAAGGCCTGGAACGTGACCGAGCCCGAGAGCGCTCGGGCCAGAGCCTTCGCGAGGGGGTGGTCTGCCCCGACCGTGGCCTCCGCCTGAGTGTCTAGCTGGGCACGACACCGCAGGATCCGCGCCGCGCTATCGTTCCAGACCGTCACGACGCCTCGAGGGTCGACTGCCACGACGCCCGAGGGGACCCCTGCCACGAGGTGCTCGGAGTAGCCCTTAAGGTAGGCCGCAGTCTCTTGAGCGCGCAGATAGAGCTCGCGCAGCTCGGCGTCGGTCTCCGAGAGGCGATCGACCATGTCGTTGTAGTGCTCGGTCAGGACGCCAATCTCGTCGTGGTAGCGAACTCGCGCGACCTGAGGGCGGCCGTCCTCCTCGCCCTGCATCGCTTTGACGAGGCGATACACCGGGAGGTGAACACGCTGGCGAACGAGGAGCACCGCCGCAGCGAGGACCGTGAGCCCGGCGCAGGCACCCAAGAAAGTGAAGCTGTTGTTCACCTCTTCGACCGCCTTGTCGAATTCAGCGGGGACCTCGACCCCGATCATGGCGATCACCCGAGGTGGATTCTGTCCGACCACGATCGGGGCATAGCCGCTCTTGAAGAACCGCCAGTCCGTCGAGGGCCCGCGGGTCTCCTGGAAGGGATAGAGGGGAGAGGTCGTGGCGCGCCCGAGCTGTTGAGCCGCCTGGCGAACGTAGGCCTCGTCGGTCTCGAGCTGGGCCTGGACTGCTCCCAAGTCGGCTCCTGCGGAGGTGGCCAGGACCTCGCGAGTCTCGGGCGTAAACAGGACAACAGCGCGAACCCCCGACTCGCGTTTGACTTGCGTCAAGAGGTTCGCCAGGTGCGACTTGGCCTCCTCGTCGCCGGCGCGGGCCTGCTCGATCGCGAGCGGCCGGCGGAGACGAACCGCCGTCATTTGGGCGACGGACTCCAGGCGCCTCCCGACCTCGGCCTCAAGGGCCGAATCGGCGATTTGGTGGACCACCACTCCCGCTGCAGTGAAGACCACGATCACGACGAGGGTCAGAATGATCGCGAAGGTCGTGAGGAGCTTGGTGCCAAAAGCTTGGCGAAGGAGGTTGCGACGCTGGCGGCGCTCTCGGCGCTGGCTCTCGGTCTCGGTCCCGTCGTCTACAGCCTCTGGAACCTGACTTAGGGAGGTCTCTGCAGGGGTGTCCACGGGCGCGAGGGTAGCACCTCCACCGCCGGAGAACCGGCCCCCTCCCGAATGTGGGGAGCCCTGGGTTGAGGTGTACTTGTGCCTGTCGGTATACAGGGATAAACTCTTGCGGTCTCAGGCTTCACGAACCTTCCCACAATCTTTTGATCCTCTTGGATCCCTCAGATTGAGTCGGACTCGTGCAGCGGCTTCGAGGTGGAGCGGTCCACCCCGGGGGCTGAGATAGCAAATGCCCGTCCGGCCGAGGCGGCGTCTGCATTTGGGGGATAGCTCGGCCCACCCCTTTTTCCCTGTTTGGGGCTCCCTGTTTGGGCGTCCCTTTTGGGGTCCTCCTTCGGGCGGTTCCTTTGGGCTCCCTAGGGCTCCTCAGGCTCCCTACAAACTTGCCAGCACACCGAACTGGCAGTTCAAGAACTCGAGGCCAGCGTGACCAAGCTCCGCAACCTGCGTGAACTCCTCTGGCGCCGCAAGGGTCCGCCCCTCCCGGCGTCGGTCCTTGAGGCCGCCAAGCTGAAGATCGATCCGGACAGCACCGGAAAGTGGATCCTGCCCGCGGCGTACCGCGCCTTCCTGTCCAACATGGACGGCGGCCGCCCGGGGGTCCGGGACTTCACTCACAAGGGCACGACCTTCGAGATCGAAGCGTTCTACACCTTTGCTGACGCAGCCCAGACCGCCGAGCGCCTTCGCAAGGCAAGCCGACTGCCTGAGGGCTACCTGCCGGTCGCCGTCGCAGAGGGCAACCGACCCTTGGTGTTCGTCGAGCTCAACGAGAAGGGCAAGGTCTGGATCCGGACCAACCACCGCGCGGCTTGGACGGACAAGAAGGCTGTTATGAGCCTCGCCAAGAACTTCTCAGACTTCCTCGACATGCTCGGCAGCAACAACTCCTCGACGCTCAGCACCAACATGATCGCGTCGCCTTGGGGCCCAATCGCAAGCCGACCCTCCCTCCGGCGGCGGGCACCCGATCCAAAGCCCGTCGAGGAGAAGAAGGCCACCAAGAAGGCGACCACCAAGAAGAAGGCCACCAAGAAGAAGGCCACCAAGAAGGCGACCACCAAGAAGGCGACCACCAAGAAGGCGACCACCAAGAAGGCGACCACCAAGAA
>JAESQQ010000190.1 GCA_016765095.1 Planctomycetota bacterium
CCCCGCCCCTACATTCACCGTACCGGAGCTTCCGGCGGGCAGCACTAGTGGGGACTCCGAAGACTCTGGGGGCCAGGCGAGACCCTACAGGAAGGTCGACGCCGAGACCCGACGGAGCGTTGGTTCTCCCAAGACCGCCAAGACCGCCAAGACCGCCAAGGCTTCTAGAGGGCGGCTACTCGAAGAGCTCGGGGTCGACGCTGATGCTGATCGGGCAGTGATCGGAGCCGTAGACGGCGGAGTGGATCTGGGCCTCGCGAACAAAGGGGTAGGCCCCCGGCGAGGCCAGGACGTAGTCGATTCGCCAGCCGACGTTTCGAGCGCGGCAGCCGGCGCGCTGGCTCCACCAGGTGTAATGGCCGGCCCCCGGCTCGCCTTGCCTAAAGGTGTCGATCCACCCACAGCGGAGCCAGCGATCGAACTCCTCGCGCTCCTCGGGCAGGAACCCGCTCGTCTTGTGGTTTTGCTTGGGGCGAGCCAAGTCGAGGTCGGTGTGGGCGGTGTTGAAGTCACCCATGACCACGATTCGCTCGCCCGCGGCCCGGGCCGGTTCGAGGCGGTCGAAGAGTCGCCGGTAGAAGTCGAGCTTGACTGGGACCCGGCTGTGATCGCGGTTGGGGCCGCTCCCGTTGGGGAAGTAGGCGTTGACCACGGTCAGGGGCCCGAACCGGGCGATCTGGAGCCGACCCTCCGCGTCTAGGCCCGGCTCCCCCAGCGAGGTCTCGAGGCTGTCGGGCGCGTGGCGGGAGTAGAGCGCGACGCCGCTGTAGCCGCCGCGCTCGGCGCTCGAGAAGTTCGCGCGAAATCCTTTTGGGGCGCGGAGCGCCTCGGGGACCTGGTCGATTCGAGCGCGGGTCTCTTGGACTCCGACCACGCTCGCGCGGGTCCCCGCGAGCCACTCGGCGAAGCCGGCCTTCGCCGCGGCTCGAATCCCGTTCACGTTCCAAGAGAAGATTTTTCGCGCGGGGCGCCGTCTGGCCATGGGTCTAGCGGGGGCTGAGTGGGGTGACGCGCGGCTCGGTGTATTCGCCGTCTGCAGGCTCGGGGAGGGGCTCCTCCGCCGCGACCCGCTGTTCGAGCGGCGTCACGATGCCCTCCGCGATCACATAGCGTCGCTGGAGGACGGCGTAGAAATCCCAGCGCTTCTCCGGCTCGTCTTCGAGCGGGGGCCCCGCCGGACGAGCTTCGTTTCCGCCGTCTTTAGGGAGGGCGCCCGCGGGAGGAGCGCCTTCCGGTGCGAGGTTGCCCCCTCCGCCGTCTGCTGGGCGCTCCGGCTCGGGCCTCAGGGAGGGCTCGGCGTCTGGGTCGGCGTCTGGGTCGGGGACTGGACTTGCGTCTGGGTCGGCGTCTGGATCGGCGTCTGGATCGGGGGCGAGCTCGCCTTCGCTCCCGTCGGACTCGCTCTCGTCAGTGACGCCGAGGCCGGCGCCGACGGGCGCCTCGCCCTCTTCGACGAGCCAGCGGAGGTGGAGCGCCTGGCTGATGCGCCTCGAGCGGTAGAACACGTGGATCAGGGCCCTACCGCCCGGCTCGACGTAGAGGGTCCGAATCGCCTCGCCCCGCTCGTTGGCCGCCGCCAAGAGCGTGTAGTCGCTGCCGAGGACCGCCTCCTCCCCGTCGCTCGCGGTGACGCCGAGCTTGATCCCGCTGACGGGGAGGCGGAGCCCGAAGGTCTCGCGGTTCACGACCAAGAAGCGCAAGTGGTGGGAGAGGTCCGAGCCCGGTTGCCAGGGGTCGCGCCGATAGACCGCGTGACCCACGTAGACCGCCGACCCGGTGCGTACGTCGTCGCGGGCCGGGAAGAAGAGGAGATCGGGGAGTCCGTCGGGATAGTCTTCGTTGTTGATCACCACGACGGTCGAGAGGGGCGCGATCGATCCGTCTGCCTGACGCTTGGGGGGCTCCCACTGATCGATCAGGATCGCGAGCTTGCGCCGAGCCTCGGTCCGGCCCTCCTTGAGGCTTCGCGCCGCCTCGTAGCAGCGATCCTCGTCCTCCGGCTCGAAGGGCCAGTTCGTCAGCGGAGAGAGCCCGAGTTGTTGGGGCTCGACGAACACTTCTTTCATGGCCCGCAGCGACGTGGCCGGCGAGCGACAGGCCATGATCGAAAGGGAACAGAGAACGAGAGCGATCCACCGCACGCCTAAGCCTAGCCGGAATCGTGGCCGAGGCTGGGTTCGATTCGTGGACTCGCCCTCAGACCCAGAAAGACCGAGACTCGACGGTCTCAGCCCATGAAGATCACCGCTCAACCATCTCCAACCGACGTGACGCCGCCAGAGAAGGCAGCGGGCCGCCTGTGAGCGAGGGGATCGCGCTCTCGCTCTTGGTCGTGGCGGGCCTGGTTCAAGTCGCCGCCAAGAAGAACTGGCTCCCCCGTTGGCTCGATCCTGTGATCCTGGCGTACGCGATCGGACTCCTGGCGGGGAACGTCGGCCTCGGGCTCGACTCGAAGACTCCGCTTGGCGAGGGGGTCCTGACGGCGGCGGTTCTGCTCGGGATCCCGCTCTTGCTCTTCCCTGCAGACTTTCTGGCCTGGCTCCGGCTCGCGCCGCGGACGGCCAAGGCGACTGGCCTCGCGTTTGGAGTCGTCGCGCTGACCTCGATCGCGAGCGGCCTGTTCTTCGCTCCCCGCGTCGGTGAGGAAGGCTGGATCGTGGCGGGCATGCTGACGGGGACCTTTACGGGGAGCGCGCCCAACCTGCTCGCCGTCGGCCAGGCCCTCGGCGCCAGCCCCGACACGGTAGCTCTCGTCGGAACGACGGACTTCGTCGTCGCAGGCGCGTTCTGTTTCGTGCTCCTCTCGCCCGCGGTCAATGTCCTGCTCCGCTGGCTGCCCGCGTTCGAGCCGAGCGGGAAACAGTCCACGGACGACGAAAGCGAGAGCGGGGGAGACGCGCCCGGCGAGGCGAGCCCGGGCGTCGACACGAACGCTGAGCGCGCTCCGATCCGGGCTCTCGACTGGCTTGCGGCTGCGGGGTTGGGGCTGCTCGTCGCAGGGATCGCGGGCGGCTCGGCGTTGCTCTTGCCGACGAGGTTTCAGCAGCTGGGGGCGATCCTAGGCGTGACGACGCTCGGCGTGCTGGCCAGCCTCAGCGCGCCGATCCGTCGCCTGCGGGCCAGCCCGCTCCTCGGCGAATACTGGATCCTGGTGTTCTGCCTCGCCTTTGGGAGTCTGGCGAACCTCGCCAGGATCTGGACCGGGTTGACCTGGGTCTTGGCGTGGACCGTGTGTGTGCTCGCGTTGGCGGTCGCGATCCACTGGCTGCTCTGCCGCCCGCTCGGGATCGACCGCGACACCGCGATCATTACCGTCGCGGCGGCGATCTTTGGGCCGGCCTTGATCCCGGCCGTGGCTGCCAATCTCAAGAACCGCGAGCTCGTGTTGTCTGGGGTCACCGCAGCCTTGGCTGGGCTCGCGCTGGGCTCCTACTTAGGCGTCTTCGTGAGCTACGCGGTCCGAGCCCTGACTTCCTAGTCGGCCAACTCGCTCGCCGAAGGCGTGGGGGCGGTCCAGCGTTCGTGCACGATCTGAGCGAGGCCGTTGGCGCGGACCTTGAAGGTGTGAGCCCCCACGGGCTCTTGCCAGAGCTTGCCGCCGCCGTTGCCGTTGAGCGCGCCCGTGATGCCTTGGGAGTTCCCGATTCGGACTCGCCAGGTCAGCTCCTTGTCGCGGGGGAGGGTCACCGAGCCGAGCCAGTTCTCGCCGGTGCTCCGGCTGTGCTTGAGGGCGACCGTCGTCTCCTCTTGGCTCGCGGCGTCGCGGACCAAGACTTGGACCGTGTAGCCGCGGGGGACGTCGAAGGGGATCTTGACCGCGAACAGAACCCGGGTCGTGTCGCCGGGGACGGTGATGTCGATCCCGGGGCCTTGGGGGTCGTACTCAGCCAGCATGCTCGCGAAGTCGCCCTCGAAGCGATCGGCGATGGTCTTGCCGCGGAGCACGATCAAGTTTTCGTCGTTGTAGTAGGTCCCGTTGGCGGTCCAGTTGTAGGAGCCGCCCAGGACGACGTTCCCGTCAATGACCGCATACTTGTGGTGCATTGAGGAGTAAAGCCCGAGCTTGTTGGTCGCGCGCACGTAGTGAATGTTGGGCGTGTTCTCGAGCTTCTCGTTGACCCAGGCCGCGAACTCCATGTCCATTTGCTTGTCGTCGGCGATTACGACGACCTTGACGCCCTTGTTGGCGACGTAGACGAGGTCGTTGACGAGGCCGTTGACGAAGGTGTACATCGCGACGTGGACTGTCTTGGTCGCCTTGCGGATCTCGGTCCGGCAGCGCGTCTCAAGGTCGTCCTCCGGGGAGAACCAGCTTTGGACGAGCTTGTGCGGGTTGCGGCTCGGGCGATCGACTTGGGCCAGATCACGCTTGAGGTCGAGCTGGCGGGTCGAGCCCTTCCAGCCGCTCGGGAAGGGCTCGCTAAAGGCGGAGTTGAAGTCCTTCCACTCTTGTTCGCTGAGGGCCTTCTTCATGACGCGCTGAGCGCGGCGCTGCTCATACCACTCGCTCTTGTAGCTCCGGGCGAGGCGCGCGTTCTTGACGACGACGATGTGCTCGTGATTTGCGAGCGAGGCCGAGGCGGAGAGGTTGGCTGAGCCGGTTACGACGAACTCGTTGTTGACGACCGTAAACTTGGTGTGCATGGAGCTGTAGCCGGTCGTGTTGCGCAAGTTTGGGATCAACTCGACGTCGAAGCCGTCCTTAATGAGGTCGTCGTCGATCTTCTTGTATTCGGCGAGGGCGTCTTTCTCGTAGAGGTTGAGCCGGATCTTGACGCCCTTGTCGCGCAGCTCTTTGAACACCTTGGGGTACTCGTGATAGCTGATCGAGTAGTAGCTCATGTAGACCGTCGAGCCTGGCTTGGCTTGCCGAAGGGCGGCAATCAGACGTGTGTCGAGGCTCTCGTAGGGCGAGAAGTATGCGGCTCCATAGAGCGGCGTCTCGCCGGGCGCGGCGACGTTGTCGAGCTCGAGGAGGCCCTCCTGGAGGATCAGCTTGTCTTGGGCGGTCGCCAGATTGGCGGCCAAGAAGAGCGCGAGGAGGGGCGCTGTGACTCGGGTCAGGCTCATGAGAGTGGCCTCTTGGGTGCCGGGATCGGTCGTTACTACGGGTCCCGTTCCGCACATTACAGGCCAAGGCCTAACCAAAGCGAGGACGCTCTTTGGGAGCTTTCGTCTCTTGGCCTCGCGACGCGCTTTTCCAGATACGGAATCCGCACAGGCGGGCACGGGCGCCGCTCTCCAGGAGTGCAGTCGTCTTAACCGCTTACTCCCCAGGGGCTTGAGGAATCGTCCGATCCCAGGCTGAGGTGCCTCTACTCCCGTGTGGAGGACCTCATGCACGAAGTCCCAAAGAGCCTGATCTGTGTCTGTCTGCTCGGCGCGCTCGCCGGAGCCCCAGCAATGGCTGCGGGCCCCGACGCCGTCAACGGCGCGGTCGAGAAGGCCAAGAACAACCTCCTCAGTCGCCAGGACCCCAAGGAGGGCGCGTTTCGCGATCACTGGGCGGGAGAGGGCTATCGCTCGGGCGAGACCGCCTTGGCGCTCTTGGCGCTTCTCAAGGCGGGCGTTCCTGCCAAGGACCGGAGGATCAGCGCTGGTTTCAACTGGTACCTCAGTCAGCCTCTCGAGCGGATCTACGACGTCTCGGTCGGCGTCCTGGCCCTCGAGGCGCGCTACATGCCGGAGAGCAAGGCCTCGATTCAGGACCCCAAGCCGCTCTCGACGCAGGTCCGCAAGCGCTTCAAGAAAAAGGCCTCGCCCCGCGACCGACGGTGGCTCCAGCAGGCCGTGGCTTACCTCCAAAAGCACCAGGACAAGGGAGGCCTCTGGCGCTACCCCAACTACGGCGACGCAGACGTTAGCAACGCTCAGTTCGCGATTCTGGCGCTCAAGTCTGCCCACCGGTTGGGAGTGAAAGTCGATCCGCAGGTCTTCTGGCGAGCTGCCGTCGGACTGGTCGAGGCCCAACAAAAGACCGGCCCCAAGGTCGCGTCGTTTCCAGTCCCCGCTGCCGAGCGCGCGATCGCAGGGCTCGAAGACAGGCGGGCCAAGGCCAAGAAGAAGAAGAGAGCCAAGCGCAAGCACGGGACTCAAGAGCGAGAGGCTCCGGTTCGTGAGGGCGGAACCCTTCAGCGCCAGCGCGCGCGTGGGTGGGGCTATCGTCCAGGGGACGCTCCGCGCGGGAGCATGACGGCGGCTGGCGTCGCGATCCTGGTCGTCTGCAAGAGCGAACTCGAGGGCTATCGCCGCTACGAAGAACGGCTCGGCGGGAAAGTCGATCAGTCCCTTCGCGACGGGGCGGCTTGGCTGGCTCACCACTTTGCGGTCGACAAGAACCCCGGCGCCGAGCCCGACTGGCTCTTTTACTACCTCTACACCCTCGAACGGGCCGGGACCCTCCTCGCCCTCGAGCGCTTCGGCGGCCGGGCGTGGTACGAAGAAGGGACCGAGGTGATCCTCAGCAAGCAGCAAGGAGACGGGAGCTTCGACGCTCAGACTTCAGGCTCGAGCGACGGCGGCTTGGCAGGGACTTGCCTGGCGCTCTTGTTCCTCAAGCGCTCGACGATCCCAGTCATGAAGCGAGTCGTGACCGGCCACACCGCGACGCCGGCGGCCTCTGCCGCGGGCCCTGAGGTCAAGGCGCTCACCGACGGCCGGCAGGAAGTCACGTTCCGCTACCGGACGACTCCCGGGCGGCGGGTTCACGTCGCGGGCAGCTTCAACAGCTGGAGCAAGGGCACCGACGCGCTCCGCGAGCGCCAGCCGGGTGTCTATGTGCTCACGATCACGATCCCCAAGGGCCCACACCAATACAAATTCGTCGTCGACGGCTCGACGTGGACAGCCGACCCCGCCAATCAACGTCGTGTGCCAGACGGGCATGGCGGACACAACTCCCTCCTGGGATCCTGAGCTCTTGAGGGGCGCAGCCTCGAGGGCGTGAGACCCCGCTGGCCCCGAGTCAGGAGCCTGTGTGAACCTTCTCATCCCCGGAATCGTGTTGGCCTTCGTCGCGATCGGCCTCCTGATCGTGATTGGCAAGGTCTTGGGCTCCCCCTCAGCCGCTGGGAAGGCGGACGCTGAGGCGGATCGCCTCGAAGGGTGCAAGGCGCTAGAGCCCGGGCCGATCCGTCCCCCTGCTCCTCCCTCCCAACCGCTCGCACCCCCTCGCCCGGACTCCTCGACGCTAGATCCTGAGCTCCGCGACGAGCTTGAGCGGCTGCTCGCCGACGGAAAGAAGATCCAGGCGGTTAAGCGCTATCGAGAGGAGTTCAAGGTCAGCCTCAGGGAGGCCAAGCAGTCCGTTGATCGCATGGGGAGCCCAGGGAGCGCTCCAACAACGTCGCCCACGGCAGACTTCGAGGCGGATCCTGAGTACCAGGCGGCCGTGCGGCAGGGGAAGAAGATCCAGGCGATCAAGCGCTGCCGGGAGTTGACGGGCTTGGGCCTCAAGGACGCAAAGGCCGCTGTCGACGCCCTCTGGTCCTAGGCGGGTGGGCTCTGGCGGGACGCCCGCGGCCCTCAACCACGAACAGAATGCGTACGATTTGCCCCTGTCCGTTGCCCTTGCCCCAATTCGCCGGCGAGCAATATGGGGCAGTTGGGGCGGTAGTTTTGCCCCATAGGGTCAGATCCGACTCGGAGCCCCCGGAAACCCTAGGCACTTAGCGCGTGGCACTAGGCGTGCGCCTGGTCTACTGCGCTTCGACCTGAACTTCCCCGACCGATCCCGACGGTCGGAGCGTGAAACGGACCCGGCCTTTCGGCTGGGTCCGTTTTGTTTGGTTCGCTTTGTTTGGTTGGTCGAGGTCGGGAGCCCCTCGGTTCGAGACGCGCGGCAAGATCTCGCGACCTCTCCCTTGGAACCCGCCGTATGCTGCCGGGTAGAACCGAGTCCACAGGCTCACCGGAGAGCGCTCATGCGCCACGTCTCGATTCTCCTCCTCTTCTGCGCTTGCCTCCTTGGCTGCGACGATCCGGAGGGTGACCCCGCGCCGGCCAAATCCCCAGCGCGCAAGACGGTGGCCCCAGCGGCCCCGAGCAAGGCGCCCCTGAGCCCCACGCCGAGTCCGAGCCTGGCTCCCGCCCCGAG
Organism: Planctomycetota bacterium; assembly: GCA_016765095.1. Taxonomy (GTDB): domain Bacteria; phylum Planctomycetota; class J058; order J058; family J058; genus NORP233. Next base: position 8,096 of record JAESQQ010000190.1, read on the forward strand.
CGCGACACCGCCAGCTCCGACTCCCACCCCTCAGCCGGCTGCGGCCCCTTCGCCCAGCGAGACCCCGAAGGCGAGTCCCGCGCCTGTGGTCTCGGCGGCTCCCGCCGGGCCCCTGCGGCCGATCACCAAAGGCGGGGTCGATCGGTTCCCAGGCCTGCGGATTTTCCCCCAGGAGGGCCGGATCGAGGTCGACGGCTTCGTCAACCTCAACCGCTGCCCGACGCTCGAGTTCATGGCTTGCACTCGTCGCGGGAAGACCCACGAGACGCTCCTACGCTTCGAGTGCGACCCCGAGCACCTCCACCTAGCGCTGCTCATGCTTGGGCTCGAGCCCAAGGCCCAAGTCAACGAGGAGGGCGAGCGGATCGCTCTCGAGGAGGGCGAGCGCGTCGTGATCGACGCGGCCTGGTGGGCGCGCCATACGCCCCCCAAGGACGCCACGGCGCCCAAGGCCGTCAACGGTGTCGTCAGGCGACGTGTTGAGGACCTGATCTTTGACCAGCGCAAGCAGCGCTCCATGCCGCGAGTCGGCTGGGTGTTCACCGGCTCTCAAATGGTCAAAGTCCCCGTCGCGCCCGACTGGGAGAAGCTCAAAGAGGTCTACGCCGCGAGCTACGAAGGCAACATCGTCGCGACTTACCACCACCCCTTCGTGATCCTCGACACGCCTCTGATCGAGGGCGGCGACGACACGGTCTACGTCCCCTTCAGCTCGCGAGTTCCCAAGAAGGGAACGCCCGTCACGGTGCACATTCGGATCGTGGAGGAGGAGGAGGCCAAGGAGCTTCGAGCCGCCCAGAAGTCGCCCAGCAAGAGGAAGCCGGCCCCGGCCAAGCCAGTCGAGACCAAGCCTGGCGACAAGCCCTCGGGCGGGACGCCACCCGCACCCACGACGAGGCCCAGCGAGCCGACGCCGGGCGAATGAGCGCGACGCTGGGGTCTGAGGACGAGTCAGGCGAGCTGGATTCAGGCGAGCTGGATTCAGGCGAGCTGGAGTCAGGCGAGCTGGAGTCAGGCGAGCTGGAGTCAGGCGAGTTGGTCGAGAGGGTCCTTGGCACGGCCCAAGCTCGGCTTCGACTCCTCGCCCGGCTTCGAGTGGTGGGGCCTTTCGCCTTGGCGACGGCCCTCCTCGTCCAGCTCGCCCTCCTCCCAGGAGCTCACGGCGTCCCCTGTGGACTCCTTGCGCTGGCCGCGGTCGCGATCGGTGCCTCCCAGGCTGTGAAGGTCGCGGGCCCCGGGCGGAGCTTCGTGGGTGCCTATCTGACGCCCGCCTCGGGAGCGGCGCCGTCCTCGCGAGCGCGGCGGAGGCGCTGGAGGGTGCGCACCCGCGCTTTGGATCGGCCCTCCTCACGGAGGCCGCCGAGCAGCTCTCCAGCCGGGCCTCGGGGCCGCTCGTGCCTTGGCGCTTCTCTCCCTTCTGGGCCTTGGCCTTGACGGCGACGGCCCTCAGTCCGCTCTCCCTGCGCGCGGCTCCCCCTCCCCCGGGACCGCGGCTGGTGAGTCGCTCGCTCCTCGACCCGAGCTTGCTCGCGCCCGGTCCTGGCGGAGGCGGATCGGAGGAGCCCAGTTCGCCCAGTTCGTCCTCAGGCGAGGAAGGTCGCTACGGACTCAACGAGGCGGCCGAGGGCGCAGAGGCTCCAACGACTCCGCTCGAACTCCCGCTCGACGTCGCGGCGGCCCTGGCCCGCGCGATCTCTGGGAGCGGGGCTGGGGGAGGTGGCGAGGGCGGCGCGGAGCCCTCTCTGCCAGATCCCCTCTGGAAGACGGCGCAGACGAGTGGCCTCGAGGAGGCCTTGCGCGAAGTGGCAGAGCTGAAGGCGGCGGCCCAGAGCGGGGATCGCGCCGCGCGGGCGCGCCTGGATCAGCTGGGTCGGGCCCTCGCCCAGGCCCAGGGCTCTTTAAGATCGAAGCA
>JAESQQ010000191.1 GCA_016765095.1 Planctomycetota bacterium
ACGACGACGACGAAGGCGACGACGACGACGACGACGACGAAGGCGACGACGACGACGACGACGACGCGGAGACCCCCAAGGCGCCGGTCGCCCCTGAGACCTCGGTCAAGGTCCGAGTCGACGGCGACATTCGCGAGATTCACTACGCCGAAGGCGAGGCCGGAGCTCTCCAGCGTGCGCAGGTCGAAGCGATCGAGGGTGACCTAGCGCTGCTCTGCCAGTCCTTTGACGGTCGCCTCATGCTGACTCAGGTCGGCGGCGGCATCCTGAGCGGGACCTTGGTCGCCGTCGAGACGGACACGGTCCGATACCTCGACAGCGAAGGCCAAGAGCGAACCGCCTCCCTTCTCGGGGACGCGATCCGCGCGGCCCTCGCCAAGCGAGCTCCTGGTGACGAACTGATTCTCGTTCAGGCCACGACCGAAGACGGAGTCGTCGTCGAGCACCTCGCGGAGCGACGGCTGGACCTCGTGCCGGGTGACCCCGACTGGCAAGAACGCTGGAAGCTGGCCGTCCACCTCAAGGACATTCACCTCGAGCGCGGAATGCACTGCGTCGACTGCCACTTCAGCGTCGACAGCCACGGCGACGGGAAGCTCTACGGCGAAATGCGGGCCGCGACCGCGATCAAGTGCGAGGACTGCCACGGCAGCGTGAACGGTCTCTCGAACCTGACCACGAGCGGCAACGCCGGCCGAACTGCGAAGGAGCGCGACTTGAGCCTCCTCAAGGTCAAAGGAAACCTAGCTCGCTTCGAGTGGCAGCGCCCTGACGCCGACGACGAGTCGGGCTGGGTCCCCTGGGATCGAACCAGCAAGAAGGAGAGGCTCTTCGCCCGCGAAGCGCGGCTCGTCCAGCGCTCGGTCATGTTCCCCGACCTCGAGTGGGAAGTTCCCCAGGTCCTTCACTCGGTCGATCCGACCCAAGACGACCTCGCCAAAGAGGGGAAAGTCACCTTCCGCGGCCGCTCCCGCTTCAACCTCCTCGCCCAGGTCGCCAAGACCGTGCGCAAGGACGGAAGCTGGGGCCTCGCCCCGCGCGTGGCCAACTTCGGTGGGGCCCCCACCGACTGCGATCGCTTCGCTCACCAGCCCAAGAAAATGGAGTGCTACACCTGCCACACTTCGTGGATGACGAGCTGCTTTGGCTGCCACCTCAACATGCAGGCCAACTGGCGGAAGCCGGCCCTCCACAACGAGGGCGAGTTCCCACGTCGGGATCCCTTCCTCGCCGCGGGCCCCAAGTCGCACGGAGCCCCCATCGGACAGCACCCCGAGGAGTATCAGCGCAACTGGACGACCTACTCGTTCCAGACCTTGCGCACGGACTTCTTCATGCTCGGTAAGGACGGCGACGTCTCGGGTGGACGCTTCGTCCCCGTCCGCTCGGCCTGCGCGGTCACCGTCGGCTCTCAGAACGGGAACCGCGAGAACGTCTACAGCCAGCAGCAGACGATCTCGGCCGAGGGCCTGAGCGGAACTGCGTTTGCCCCCCACTTCCCGCACACCGTGCGGACCCGTGAAGCCCGTGGCTGCACGGACTGCCACGTCAGCAAGGACGACGACAACAACTGGCGCCTGGCTCAGACGCTAATGCTGGGGACCAACGCGGCCAACTTCCTCGGCCGCTATTGCTATGTGGCCTCAGGCTCAGGCGGCCTCGACGCAGTCGTCGTCACGGCCGTGACGGAGCCCCAGGCCGTGCTCGGAAGTCGCCTCCACCAGGTGGCCTACCCTGACGACCACGCCAAGCACGTCGAGAGGGGCGGCAAACTGAGCGAGGCTCACCACCACACCGCCAACACCCTAGCCGGCGTCTCGCTGCCCTTTGGGCGCGAAGAAGTCCTCTCGATTCAGCTCCGCGGCGAGTATCTCTACACCGCGAACGGGACGGGCGGCCTCAAGGCCTACGACGTCGCGCAGATCGACCAGAAGGGCTTCTCGGCCCGAATCGTCTCGGCCCCGGTCTCGCCCCTCGGGCAGCGCCTCTGGGTGTCGACGAAGTACGCGACGTCCGTCACGACCCCCTCGACCCAAGCTGTTGACCCGACGCGCAACGCCGCGCGGCTCGACCGCCCGCAGAATCGCGAGCAGAAGATCCACCTCAGCTACGCGTTCCTCTACGTCACGGACCGCGAAGAGGGGCTGATCCTGGTCGGAGCAGGGACCCTCCTCGACGGCGACCCCGACAACAACTTCCTCAAGCGCGCGGTGACCTTCAACCCCGGCAACGCGCTCAAGGGAGCCATGCACTCTGTCGTGGCGGGAACCCACGTGCTCGTGGCCTGCGACGCGGGGATCGTGGCGGTCGACATTGACGACCCGCTGCACCCCAAGATCGTCGGCCAGACCCCACCCGGCGCGGTCAAGGGCGCCAAGTCGCTCGAAGTCCAACTCAACTACGCGTTCGTCTGCGACGAGGAGGGGGTCAAGACCGTCGACTTGTCCGAGCTCTGGCTGCGCGAAGCGGCGCCCAAGGACCCCCTTGAGTTGCCGGTCGTGGGTCGGTTCGTGGATCCCCGCCTCCCGTCGGCGAACTCGATCTACGTGAGCCGCTCCTATGCCTACGTCGCGGGTGGCTCGGCCGGGCTCGTGGTCCTAGACGTGACCAAGCCGCGCGAGCCGACCTACGTCTGGAAGTATTCGCGCCGAGGCTCGATTCACGCCAACGACGTCAAGATCGGGTTCACCAACGCCAGCATGTATGCCTACGTAGCCTCGGGCGGCCCGAAGGCTGACTCGGGACTCTTCGTGCTCCAACTGACCGGCTTCACGACCCAAGACGACCCTTACGCAACGAGCAAGGCGCACGGAAACAACCCCTACCCGCTCCCACGGCTGATCGCCCACTACCCGACGAACAAGCCTGCGCTCGCGATCTCGGAAGGGATCGACCGGGACCGGGCCGTCGACGAGGCTGGCCACCAAACGAGTGTGTTCGGCCGAATCGGCGCGCGACCCTTCACCGCCGCTGAAATGCGCCGCGTTCTGCAACTGACGGAGGGCGAGCACGCTGGCGAGACGCTCAGGGTCCCGCGCCTCCTCAAGCGACCTGCGGCGCTAGGCTCCCTCGACCGGTCGCTGCGCCGGACCGAGCTCCTTCGCGAGTTCTCACTCCCACCCTTCAAGCGGCTCGAGACCAGCGAAGACGAGCCGGCCGTTCAATGGCCGACGAAGAAGAGGCGGAAGAGGAAGAAGGCCCCCAAGTAGGGCCCCGTCCCCATAGACGAATACGCAGCTAGCTCACTCAGCTCAGCCGAACCTCGTCCGCCAGAATTAGGAAATTGACGCCCCGCGTCGAGTTGATCCCGTGGGGTGGGCTGGCTATTCTCCCGGATTGCCTTTCGGTGGGAGCCAGGGCGCTCCTACACACTCGCGGGCTCACCCGCGATAAACCTGCGTTGAGCACTCGGAGACTCCTATGATTCCTCGTTCCTGGTCGTGGCTGCTGGTTCTGAGCCTGGCGAGCGCGGTCGCTTGCTCGAGCAACGATCCCGCTCCTGAGGCCCCCAAGCCCGTTGAGAAGACCGAAGCCGTCGGTGATCCCGTCGCCGCTGAAGCGGAGTATGCCCAGGGCCTCGACGCCGAGCGCCACCAGAACTACCCCGCTGCGCGAGAGTTCTACATTCAGGCCCAAGGCCACAGCGCGAGCTACAAGGACACCGACGGTCGCCTCGAGGGGCTGGCCGCGATCCTCGTCGCCCAGGCCGAATACGACGAGGTCACAGTCAACGGCGACACGGATCAGCAGGCCACGGCCGCGATCGGTCTCGCGACTGCGCTCCGCAGCCGCCCGGGCAATCAGCGAAACCTGCACCGGAGTCGCCAGCTCCTCGAGGAGGCCCTAACCAAGTCTCCCAACAACGCAGAGGCGTCCTATCAACTCTCGATCGTCGCGGCCGAGGCCGGCGACCTCGAGGGCAGCCGCACTCAAGCGGAAGGCAGCCTCGAGCGAAACCCGGATCACGCGGCCGCTCACTACCAGCTCGCGTTCCTCCACCGAACCGCTGAGGAGCCCAACGCCGAGAGCGCACTCCAGCACGCGAACTCAGCGGTCGAGAAGGCCGTCGAGCCCCAGCCGTACTATCACGAGCTCGTCGCGGTCTGCGAATACGACGGCGGCAACCTGGAAGCCGCGCTCGCGCACATGGAGAAAGCAGTCGCCCTGAGCGACAACCCGCGCTACGCCACCCGCCGAGACGCCTACGACACTGAGCTCAACCCGCCAGCCGAGGAGCCCGAAATGCCGGCTGAGATGCCGGCCGACGAGACGCCTGCCGACGAGACGCCGGCCGACGAGACGCCTGCCGAGGAGCCCTTCCCCGCTGAGACCCCTGACGAGCCTGGCCCCAGGGACGACCCCCCCGCCGACGAGCCTGGACCCATGGACGAGCCTGCTCCCGCCGACGAGCCTGCTCCCGCCGACGA
>JAESQQ010000192.1 GCA_016765095.1 Planctomycetota bacterium
AGGAGGGCGTCTTGCGGAGGGGCCCTCCTGCGATTCGTAGGGTGCGGGGTTTACCCCCGCCCGCCTGTCCGGGAGAGACAGACGGCCTCTGAGCTTAGGCTTGTCAACGTCAGGAGCTATACCCCCGCCCGTCGTCTGTCCCCTTTGGACTGTCGGCCTCCGCAGCGTTTTCTCGGCAGTATTCCCGCAGGGCCTTCGCGAACTCGACAGCGCTGGAGTAGCGCTCCTTCGGGCTCCGGGCCATGGCGCGCAGCACGATCGCGTCGAGGGCGGCGGGAATCTCGAGCTCTGGTCGGCGCTCGGAGGGCGGAATCGGATCGCAGGCCGCGATCTCGAGGAGGAGCTCCAGCATGTCGCTGCACGCATAGGGGAGATCTCCCGTCAGAGCCGAGTAGAGCACGCCGCCCAAGCCATACACGTCGGTCTGCTCGCTCAAGGTGCCCTGGGCGGTCCGAGTCTGCTCGGGCGCCATGTAGGCCGGCGTCCCCTGGAGCGCGTCGGTCTGCGACTGCGCGTCACACGCCCGCGCGAGGCCGAAATCGACGAGCTTTGGGACCCCGACCGCGTCGAACATGACGTTGGCTGGCTTGAGGTCGCGGTGCAGGATCCCTACGGCGTGAACCGCAGCCAACCCGTCCGCGAGGAGCGCGACGACCTCCGCCGCTTCGTGCCCGACGAGCGCCCCGCGCTGACGAACGAGCTCGCGCAGGCTTCCCCCCGGAAGGTGCTCCATCACGAGGTAGACGTGGCCCTCCCACTCGCCTGCCTCAAAACACTCGGCGACGTTGGGGTGCCCACCGGCCCCCATTTGCGACTTGACCTCTCGCTCGAAGCAGGCCCGAGCCTCCTCGTCGGGAGTCGGAATCGCCTTTAGCGCGCGATACTCGCCGCTCTCTAGGTGCTCGACGAGATAGACCGCCCCCGAAGCCCCCTTGCCCAGCTTGCCAAGGACCTTGTGCCCCGCCACCAACTGGCCCGTCCTCCAACCGAGCTTGCCGGTGGGAGTCGCTCGCCGAGGAGCCGGAAGCTGATCCGGGCGCCCTACGAAGTGGGTCGACTCCGGGTCCTCGTTCTCCGGGTCCCCGTTCTGGGACACAGCCGTCCGCTCGAGGTCAAGCTCCGTGGGTGGAAGAGAGCCGGGCTCCTCGTCACCGGGCTCGCTCACGCGAAGCCCACACCCGCCGCCTGAGACCCAGCCTGATCGGCTGATCTTTGGGGTGGGTTTGCCAGCCACGGGAGAAGAAGGTGGTTCATGCGCCGCTCGTCAGACCGCCAGTTTACGCTCGACATAGATTACCGAGCCGATCACTGACCACCAAACCTACTGACGTTCGAGGATTGCTTCAGACCGCGACAGCCTGGCTTGGCGATCGAGGTGTCGACGAGCCTCGTCTCGACACCGAGCTCCTCCTGGCCCACGTGCTGGGGATCCGTCGCCTCGACCTCTACACGGATCACGATCGCCCGCTGCTCCGCGACGAGCTGTCGGCCTTCCGTCAGCTCATGCGCCGCCGGGGAGAGGGACGGGAGCCCGTCGCCTACTTGATCGGCGAGCGCGGCTTCCGCGGGCTCGACTTAAAGGTCGGCCCTGGGGTCCTGATCCCGCGCCCCGACACCGAGGTCTTGGTCGAGATCGGCGAGGCGTTCGCCAAGACGCAGGAGCAAGTCACTTTCGCCGACGTCGGGACTGGTTCGGGCTGCGTCGCGCTGGCGTTAGCGACTGCCTGCCCGCAGGCCCTGGGGCTCGCGATCGACCGCTCCCCCGCAGCCCTCGCGATCGCGACTCACAACGTGAAGGAGACTGGCCTGGCGGATCGCGTGACCCTCGTGCTCGGCGATCTCCTCGGGCCCTGCCGACCCAGCTCCCTCGACCTCGTCCTGAGCAACCCGCCCTACGTCTTGGAGGCAGAGCGAGCCCTCATGACCCCTGAGATCCTCGACCACGAACCTCAGAGCGCGCTCTTCGACGCCGATGGTCTTCCTCTGACCCAACGGCTGGTGCAGCAGGCCTTTACGGCGCTGCGCAGCGGAGGGCTCCTCGCGATCGAGACCGGGTTCGACAAGGCTCCCCTCGTCGAGTCATTCTTCAGCGAAGCCGGCTTCGTCGCGTTGCGACGTGAGTCCGATCTGGGCGACGTCGAGCGCGTCGTCGTCGGGTCTCGCCCGTAGTCACGCACAGCGCTTGAGCCCGCTACCATGAGCCCCGTGAGCTCCTCAGCCGACTCCCCCTCGCGTGTGTTGCGGATCCCCCCCCGGGGGCGTGCGCTGATCGTGAGCGACCTTCACGGCAACTTGCCTGACTGGCAGGCCTTCCTCCAAAAGAGCCGCGCGATCGAGCGAATCGCCGCTGGCGAGGATCTCTGGGTGATCCTGACCGGAGACGTGCCCGACGTGACGCGTCACCGCTCCGTCGATCCGCGCGTCCCCGAGGACGGCGACGTCCAGATCCTTGACGCGCTCCTCGCAGCCAAGGCCAGCCTCGGGCCGCGCGGCGAGCGGATCGTCTACGCCGAGGGGAACCACGACTTCCACGTGGGGCGCGTCAACCGCGAGGCAGCCCGCTACGAGGCCGAGCGGCTCGGGACCCCGGCCCCCGACCCCCGCGAGCACCCCGTCGTCGACGCGCCAGCCTACGAGCGCTTCGTCGAGCACTACCGCAAGACCTACGGCCCGAGCGTCCTCGCCAACAACATTGCGCCCTACGACATGGTCCCGCGCGCCCGAGTCGAGCACGTGCGCTTGATCACGTCCGGGCCGATCTTGGTCGTCCTGGAAGGACCTGGGGTCGCGATTGTCCACGCTGGGCCAATGAAAGGTGTGGCGGGGCTCAACAGCGACGCGCTCCTCGCTGAGATCGAGGCGGCGACTCCCTCCCAGTTGATCAACGTCAGCCCCGAGCTCTACTTCGCCTCGGCCTACCACCAGCTCCTCAACAATCGGTTTCGCCACGGCGACTACAGCCTCGACGACGTTAAGGATTTCGCGGCCCTGTTCGGCTGTCGAACCTTGGTCAGTGGCCACACGCCGCACCCCTACCTGCTCGACCTCGGGCGCGGGGTTCCGCTCCCCGAGTGCTCGTTCACCGCTGGGCTGGGCCTGATCGGTGACCACCAGCTCGTGCTCTGCACTTCTTTTGGAGCCTTCTCGCCCAGCTCCAAGCGTTACCTCGAGCTCGACCTCACCCGCTCCTATCCAGACGCTCGAGCCCTCGCGAGCGACCCGGACGCCGTCTGCAGGCTCTACGAGCCCGAGGAAGCGCTCGCCCTCGAGGCGGAGTGCCGTCCGCTCCCGGGTGCCGACCTCGTCGCGTCGGGGAGCCTCTAAAAGCGGCTGAGAGCCCAGCTAGGGCGGGTCCGGCCTCAGCGCAGAGTCCTTTAGTTGACGGGGGATCTGAGGTTGTTAAGGTCCAATCACTCTTGACTTTGTGTGCTCCCGGGGGCGAGCGCTCGGAGGTGAATGACGATCATTCCAGGGTTTGAAGAGGGCGGGGCGTCGCCTGAGATCTTCGATCTCATTTGGCGCGACGACCTGACTGGCCTGTTCAACCGACGCTTCTTCGCCCGCTATATGAAGCAGGTCGCGGATTGGGCGCCGGGCGCGGATCCCGTGTGCCTGGCCATGATGGATATGGACAACCTCAAGCGGGTCAACGACCGCTTGGGTCACCTCAGCGGCGACACCTGCCTCAAGCGCATTGGCGAGATCATGATGGAGGTCGTCCCGCTGGAGGTCGGCTACGCCGTCCGCTATGCCGGTGACGAATTCGCCCTTGTCCTGCCAGGCGTCGATCGGAAGCGCGCCCTCGAGCTGGCCGACACACTCCGGAGCGCAGTCGCCAAGGACACCTTCGAGGGGGCCAGCCTCCCAGACGGCCTTCGGCCGAGCCTCTCGATCGGCGTGGCCTGCTTCCCTGAGGACGCGCCGGCCGGAGGAGACGACCTCACCGAGACCGCCGACAAGGCGCTCTACCACTCAAAGCGGACCGGCAAGAACAAGGTCACCAACGCGGCGGACCTCGCGGCAGGCGACGAGACGATCTCCGACCTCGAGGCGCTCGCGGGGTTCCCCTCCGCGACGCTGATCGGCCGCGAGGACGCGTTCGCCCGAGTCGACGACGCGCTCTCGCTGACCCTCGACGGGCGCAACGCGTTCCTCCTCCTTGAGGGGGAGCCCGGAACGGGGAAGACCCGACTCCTGAGCGAGGTGGTCAAGTACTCCCGCGAGCGAGGCTTGGCCGTTCTGATCGAGCGCTGCAACGCGGTTCAGCGCGAAGAGCCCTACAAAGCTCTGAGCGGCCTCCTTGAGAGCTACCTGCGCGCCGATCGAGAGCGCTACAACGTCGCGCGCGGTGTGCTGAGCGGGAAGGAGGCTGCGGCCCTCGCCGAGGTCCTCCCCGTGTTCCGCCCCGCGCGTCGGGCGAGCGCTCCCCGCAAGGCCGGCGGGCCTCCTCCCAAGCAACCCCCCACCGAAGCTCCGGCCAAACGACCCACAGACCCCAAGAAGCCGGAGACACCCCGCGGCTCGAAGCGCGCGCGGACGACGAGTGGCTTCGATCGAGTCGCGCTCGAGCGAGACCTCGGCGTCAAGCGCGCCAAGCCTGACGCCACCGCCAAGCCAGACGCCACTCCTAGCCCCGAAGAGTCGGGCGTCCGCCGCCGGCGCCGTCCCCCTGGACCCGAAGAGTCAGGGGTTCAGCGCGCCCCGCGTCCCCCCAAAGGCGGCCTCGACGAGTCCGGCCAGCGTCGCCGTCCCCCCAAGGGTGGCGGCCTCGACGAGTCCCGTCAGCGTCGCCGTCCCCCCAAGGGTGGCAGCCTCGACGAGTCCGGCCAGCGTCGCCGTCCCCCCACGGGTGGCGGCCTCGACGAGTCCG
>JAESQQ010000017.1 GCA_016765095.1 Planctomycetota bacterium
GCCTTCGCGCACGAGCAAGACCTCACCTCTCGCCGTGCCGACGGCGACTCCGCCGTCTGGGAGGGCGGCCAGCGCGCGAATCGGAGCCCGGAGGTCGAGCGAGTCCTCAGGTCGACCGGCCTTGGACCAGCGCCGGAGCGTGCCGTCGTCCGAGCCAGAGAACCAACCGGACCCTCGCGCTTGCTTGGCGAGAGCCCAGACCCAGGCAGCGTGCGCCTTGTGACGCGAGAGGACAGCGCCCTCGTGGTCACGAAGTGTGACGAAGCCCAGGCTATCGGAGAGCGCGACTCGATCAGGCTCGACTCGGATCATGCTCAGGATCGCGCCCGCAGAGTGTGCGGCAGCGAGAGGTCGGCCTGGCTGGAAGCGCCCGCTTGGTTCGGCTCGCCACACGACGAGCTGCCCGTCTCGGTGGGCAGTCCAGAGCACGCCCGGACGTGGCTCGGCGAGGGCTGTGACCGAGCGCCAGGGACCCCCGAGACGCTGGGCCTCTCGCCAGGTCCCCGAGTCACCAGGGGTCCAGACCCGAGTCGTCCCGTCGCGTGCGGCGCTGGCGAGTCGCCCGTCGGTGAGCGCGAGGACACTCCACACGTATCCCTGGTGACCTCGCAAGGTGGCGAGTGCGCCTGGGGCTGCCGAGGAGCAGGGAAGGTCCGCCGCGGGAGCGATCCGCTCGTAGAGGACGTCGCTGCGGAGCACGTACTTCGTGCCCGAGGGGACGGGCTGGCCGTCGTGCCAGAGGTCGTGACCGAACACGATCACAGTCCCCTGCTCGGGACGAATCGAGGCCAGCGTGCTCGCTCCCTGGCGGTCGTCGAAGAAGCGCGTCGCCCCGCCTGAGAAACTCTCAGCGTTGTTGAGGTAGAGCATGAAAGTCAGCCACGAGCGGACGCCCGGCTCGGGGGCGTAGGGGCCGTCGCGGTGAATCGAGAACCCCTGGCCACCTCGGTAGCGGCAGCAGCGGAAGCGCTCGTTGAGCCGGACCAGGCGCCAGCGCTCTCCGCCCCGCACGAGCTCGTGCGGGAGGTGATCGCGCATGCGCTCAAAGAGCGTCTCGGCCAAGGCTGGGTCGTCGAACATGAGGCGGTCGTTGTCCCGATAGCTCGCGGGGTAGTCGCCGGCTGTGGCCTCGTAACCCCGGGCCTCGGTGGCCTCGATCCAGGCGGCGCACTCTTGGGGGTCGAACGCGCCCCCAAGGAGGTAGCAGGTGCCGTGGGAGTCCGAGAGGATCTCTTGGCGGGCCAGGGGAGAGGTGTGGGTCGTCACAGGCGCTCCGTGTAACTTGGTTGAGTAACCAATAAAAGAGTAGCCCCTGAGCGCCGCTCTGGGAAGGGGATTTCCCCTAGGTCTCGAGGAGGACGTTGGCGAGCTCGCCGAGCCGGCGCTGGGCTGCGCCGAAGGCTCGGGCCAGGCCTGGCAGCGCGAGGGCCGTCTGGGGGCGGCGGAGGAGGCGAGCTGCGAAGGCGAGCGGCTTGGGGCGCCCCAGCTCGTCGAGGGCTGGGGTCAGGTCGGGCAGGGTGTGCTCGCGGGAGTCGATCACGACGCGGAGCGCGACCAGCCTCAAGCCGAGCCGCTGCGCGGTGGCTGCGGCCCAATAGGTCTCCATTTCGACGAGGGCTGCCTCGGGGTAACGCGCCGCGAGGGTGGCCTTCGCTGCGGGGCTGCTCGCGACCTCGCGAACCGAGACGCACTGCGCGCCGGGCAGGTCGTGACCCGCGCGGAAGAGGGCGCTCCGGAGCGGGTCGTCGCTCGCGAGCTGAATCGGCGTGTGCTCCTCGCTCTCACAGCAGACGGCCTCGATCCAAAACGCGTCTCCAGCTCGCAACCCAGGTCGCAAAGCCCCCGCGCAGCCGAGGTGCACAACCTCTTGGACGCCCTGTTGTGCGAGGGCTTCCAGGGCAGCCTCGGTTCGGCGCCGCCCGACGCCCGTCCAAGCGATCCCACGGCTTCCCCAGCGTCTCCCTCCGGCGGGCCTCGGGAGCGAGAGCTCTTGGCCGGCCCCCGGAGGCCGGGTCGCCTTATCGACCTCGGCCGGGAGCGGGGCCAAGAGGCAGCGCCAGCCAGCTTCAGACCCGCTCAGGAGTCGCGCTCGGCGAGGTAGCTCGCGCGGAGTGTCCTCCGCATGACCTTGTTGCTAGCGGTGCGCGGGAGGGCGGGCGTGATCCGAACCTCAGCCACCTTGAACAGGGGGTTGAGTTGGCTCTTGATCGCGGCCTGGAAGGGAGCCCGCAGCGCGTCTGGTTCGAGGTCGGTCTCCGGGCGAAGTTCGACGTAGACCACGAGTTGATTCGGACCGCCTGCGGGAGGAGGGACCGCGATCGCGGCGGTCTGCTGGACACCGTGTTGGCTGTTGAGGACCGCCTCGAGCTCGGCCGAGCTGACTTTGATTCCGCCCAGGTTCATTGTGTCGTCCACGCGACCCTGGGCTCGATAAGAGCCGTCCTTAGAGCGTGTCAGCCAGTCGCCGTGACGGCGGAGGCTCGCGCCTTTGTGCGTCGGCGTCCCCTCGTGATAGACCTCGTGGTGGTCGCGGTTGAGCAGGCGCTGGCTGAGGCCGATCGAGGGGGGGATCAGGAACACTTCGCCCTCAGAGGCTGGCTCCCCGTCTGCGTCGAGCAGGACGAGGTCGAGCCCAAGCGCGACGGTCGAGAAGTGCCCCGGAGCGGCGGGGAGACTCATGGAGCCCGTCAGATATCCGCCGCCGATCTCGGTCCCCCCGCAGTATTCGATCACCGGTCGATACTTGGCTCGACTCATTAACCAGAGCATGTCGCTGGGGCTGCTGCACTCACCCGTCGAGGAGAAGCAGTGGATCCCGCTCCAGTCGACGTCGTCGAGGCAGCCGGTCCCGCGCCAGGTCTTGACCAGGCTCGGCACGACGCCAAGCATGGTGACGCCCGCGTCCTGAACGAAGACTCCGAAGTCACGCCCGAGCGGAGCCCCGCAGTAGAGGGCAATGCTGGCCTTGTTGATCAGCGCCGCGTAAATCAGCCAGGGGCCCATCATCCAGCCGAGGTTGGTCGGCCAGCACACCACGTCCCCGGGGCGAATGTCTTGGTGCAGCCAGCCGTCAGCGGCGGCTTTGAGCGGGGTCAGCTGGGTCCAGGGGATCGCCTTCGGATCGCCGGTCGTCCCTGAGCTGAACAGGACGTTCGTCACGGCTTGAGGTCCACGCAGGACGTCAACGAAGGGCTCGCGATCGCTGAGGAACTCGGCGAAGGAGAGGTCACCCTCGCGGAGCTCGACTTGAAGCTCCGAGCCTGCGGGGAGCACGATCGCGCGCGGGGCCGCAGCCTGACAGACCTTGGCGAACAGAGGGTGGGTCTTGGCGCCGCGAAGGAGCACGTCTTGAGTGAAGATCCCCTTGGCTTCGCCGACCCGGAGTCGGGTCTCGATTTCCTTGGGCGAGAAGCTGTCCGCGATCGAGATCGCCGCGCAGCCGGCCCGCACGATCCCGAGGTAGATCGCGACGGACTCAGGCGTCATTGGCATGTCGATCGCGATCGCATCGCCTGGGGCAAAGCCCGCGGCGACGAGCCCGTTTGCGACCCGTCCGCTTAGGCCGCGGACCTCGTCTAGGCTCCAGCGGAGGATGCCCTGACCCTCGCGCTGAAACACGATCGCTGGCGAGTCGCCCGGCGCCTGGAAGCAGCTCGCGGCGGGGTTGAGCTCGGCACCTTCGAACCAGGCTGGGTCCTCGGGGCTGCTCTTTGGGTCGAGGGTCTGGGTGGGAGGAGTCTCGAAGCGATAGCCGAGGCGGTCGGCGACGGCTCCCCAGAACTCGCCTCGCTCAGCAACGGACCAGGCGTGGAGCGAGGCGTGATCCGTGAGTCCGCGCTCGCTGGCAAAGCGCAGCGCGTTGGGTCGCTCGCCGTCTGGCGGCAGCCAGGCTGGGAGCGGACCTCGCGACGCTGGATCCCAGCGCTCGCTCAAGGCCTCAAAGATCGCCTCGTGGACAGCGAAGGGGACCTCGACTCCGAGCAGCTCCCGAGTCAGCGTTTGCCAGGCTCGGTCAGCGGGGCCGTCGGTCAGCTCCTCGTAGCGCTTGGCTAGGGCTTGAGCGGCCTCGGGCGGGAGGCC
This sequence comes from Planctomycetota bacterium, assembly GCA_016765095.1. Lineage (GTDB taxonomy): Bacteria > Planctomycetota > J058 > J058 > J058 > NORP233. Next base: position 4,081 of record JAESQQ010000017.1, read on the forward strand.
TGCGGCCTCGAAGAAGGCGGCGTCGATCGTCACGGGGCTCCTTCCAGGCGGGGCGGCCCCACGATAGCTCGTGGGGGATCAGTCCGCTTGAACGCCGGACAGGAGGAGCTCGAGGTCGAGCTCTGGGTAGACGGGAAAGCGCGGCAGGAGGCCTTCAATGCGCTCGCGTGCAGCCTGGCGGACTTCGTCGGGGAGCACGTACTTGGCGCGGCTGCGTTGTCCCTTCTTCTTGCCCTTGGTGATCTCCTTGCCTTCGGTGCCGGCGAGCACAGCAGAGATCACCTCGGCCAGCTCGACCATCTCAGCCGGGCCCATCCCGAGGGTCGTCACGGCCGAGGTCCCAAACCGGAGGCCGGAGGTGTACCAGGGACCGTTTTCGTCGCTGGGTGGGACCGTGTTCCGGTTGAGAGTCAGCGAGCACTCACGGAGCGCGGTCTCCGCTTGGCGGCCCGTGATCCCAAAGGTCTCGCTGACGTTGACGAGCACGATGTGGTTGTCCGTGCCGCCGCTGATCACCTTCACGCCGCGCTCGAGCAGCGCGCCCGCGAGGGCTTGGGCGTTCTCAATGATCTTGGCGCTGTAGGCCTCAAAGCCCGGCTCGCCTGCCTCGCGGAACGCGACGGCCTTGCTGGCCATGACGTGGGGGAGCGGGCCCCCGATCACGGCCGGGCAGCCGCGGTTGACGAACTCGGCCAGCTCCGCCTTGCAGAGGATCAAGCCCCCGCGAGGCCCGCGGAGCGTCTTGTGCGTCGTCGAAGTCACGAGGTGGGCGTGGGGGACAGGGTCGAAGTCGCCTGTGAACTGGCGGCCAGCGACGAGGCCTGCGAAGTGGGCCATGTCGACCATCAGAACCGCGCCGACTTCGTCTGCGATCTCGCGGATCTTGGCGAAGTTCAGCTTGCGGGGATACGCGCTGTAGCCCGCGATCAAGACGAGGGGCTTGACCTCTTGGGCCCGGGCGCGAAGCACGTCGTAGTCGACGAGGTGGCTGACGGGGTCGACGCCGTAGGAGTGGGCGTCAAAGAGCAGGCTCGAGACGTTGTGTCGGTAGCCGTGCGTCAGGTGACCGCCTGAGGCGAGGTCCATGGCGAGCATTCGCTGGCCTGACATGGCTTCGCGGACCTTGACCCAGGCCGCGGCCTCGACTTTGTTCGGGTCCTCCTCGCCGATCTCCTCGAGGAGGGGGCGCTGGACCTTCCAGCTCAGGATCGCGAGGAACGCGACCAGGTTGGCCGTGGCGCCTGAGTGGGGCTGGACGTAGGCGTGCTCGGCGCCAAACAGGGACTTGGCGAGCTCGACGGCTTCGGTCTCGAGCCGGTCGACGTTCTCGCAGCCCGAGTAGAACCGGTGACCCGGGTATCCCTCGGCGTACTTGTCGGTGAACAGGTTCCCCATAGCGAGCTGGGTCGCGAGCGAAGCGTAGTTCTCGCTCGCGATCAGCTTCACGTTGCGGCGCTGGTCCCTCAGCTCCGCGACGATGGCAGCCGCTACGGTGGGGTTGTGCACGCTGAGATGGTCGATCGAGGCGTAGGTCGCCGCGGCTCCTGAGTTGATGTCCCCGTCGCCGAGGGTTTCGAGATAGCGACCCAAGAGCGTCTGACCCAGCTTGGCCATGCGAACCTCCAGTGTTAGGCGGCCTGAGGGGGGATCCCGCGCTCAGGCCTCAAGGCGAGGACCATACATCGGGAAGCAGACGCGGCGAGAGGGCGAAGCTAGTCAAGTCTTCCTAAAAACTGCTTTGCCTCAAGGCGCTCACGATCCCCCGACTCCGCTCCCAAGCAAAGCAGTTTAGAAGTTGAAGCCGTCGACGAGGGGGAGCACGATCGCGAGCACGATGAACCCGACCACGAAGGCCATGGCGACGATGATCAGCGGCTCGATCAGCGAGGTCGCCTTCTGGGTCGTGATCTCGACCTCCTCGTCGTAGGTCTCGGCGATTCGCTCGAGGAGCTCCTCGAGTTGGCCGGACTCCTCACCGATCGCGATCATGTCGCCCACGACGGGCGGGAAGATCTTGCTCTTCTTGAGCGGGGTCGAGATATCGGTGCCCTCCAAGATCCGCTCTCGGACGTCGGCGAGGGTTTTTCCCAAGAGTCGGTTGTCGACGATGTTGGCGAGGATCTTGAGGCAATCGGTGGCTTGGACGCCTGAGCGGAGGAGGGTCGCGAAGGTGTGCGCGAAGCGTGAGACGGATTGCTTGCGGAACAAGTCACCCACGATGGGGATCTTGAGCTTGTAGGTGTCCCGGGCCATGGCGCCCTTCTCGGTGCTCACGTATGCCATGTAGGCCAGCCAGACGAGGATCACAATGATCAAGGCGAGCCACCACCAGCCGAGGAACAAGTCTTGGATCGTGATTAGAATCTTGGTCGGGACCGGCAGGTTGCCGCCCTTCTTGAGCACGACCTTGACGATCTTGGGCACGACGAACGCGAGCAGGAACGCGACCACGCCGCCGCCCATCACGCACATGATCATGGGATAGGCCAAGGCCGCCGAGACCCGGTTCTTCATTTTGGACTGAGCTTGGAGGAACCCCGCGAGGCGGGAGAGGACGTCGTCCAGCGCGCCAGAGGCCTCGCCGGCCCGGACCATGTTGACGTAGAGCGCGTCGAACAGCTCGGGGTGCTGTGCGAGGGAGTCTCCGAAGCTGACGCCCCCCTTGAGGTCTTCGCGGACCTGACGCAGGACGCCGTCGAGGTGCTTGTCGTTGACTTGCTGAATCACCGAGGTGATCCCGTCGACGAGGTTGATCCCAGCCTTGAGGAGGGTCGCGAGCAGGCGCGTGACCCCGACCAGCTCCTGGCGCGCACCGCGAACTCGAAACCGCTTGATCGCGAAGGCTGCCCCAGTGAACGCCCCTGCGGCGTCGGGCTCGCTGTCGGGGACGCGCCCCATTCCGCTCCTGCCGCTCCGCTTGGTCTCCTTCTTCTTGTTGGCCCGGCCCTTCTTGACGGCCTCCATTTCGGTCACGAAGAGCTTGCGACTTCGCAGCTTCTCGCGGGCCTCGCGCGCGGTCGTGGCGTCGATGATCCCCTGCTTGGTGTCGCCGGCGTCGTCGAAGGCGACGTATTGGAAGACTGGCATCAGCTAACCTTACACATCGAGCTGGGTCACCCGGAGGACTTCTTCGACGGTCGACTCGCCCTCGACCACCTTGCGGGCCCCGTCTGTGCGGAGGGTCTTCATTCCGCTCGCGACCGCGGCCGTCTTGATCTCGCTCGCGTTGGAGCGGTTGATGATCTTCTCGCGCACGGACTCGTTGATCGTCAGGATCTCGTAGATCGCGGTCCGGCCGATATAGCCGGTCTCGATACAGATATCACAGCCCATGCCGAGGTAGGCGAGGCCGTTGGCGAGGTCGTCGCGCTTGAGGCCGATCTCGCCGATCTCTTCGTCGCTCGGCTCATACTCCGAGCGGCAATCGGGGCAGATCACGCGCACGAGGCGCTGGGCTATGACCGGGATCACCGACGAGGCGACGAGGTAGGGCTCGATCCCAATGTCGAGCAGGCGCGTCACAGACGAGGGGGCGTCGTTGGTGTGGAGCGTGGAGAACACCAAGTGACCGGTCAGGGCGGCTTGGATCGCGACCCGGGCCGTCTCCTCGTCGCGGATCTCGCCGACCATCATCACGTCGGGGTCTTGTCGCAGCAGCGCCCGGAGCCCCTTGGCGAAGGTTAGGCCCTTCTTCTCAGAGACTTGGATCTGGCTGATCCCGCTCAGGTGGTATTCGATCGGGTCTTCGATCGTGATGCAGTTAATGCTGGGCGAGTTGATCTTGCTGATGCCCGCGTAGAGGGTCGTCGTCTTGCCCGAGCCGGTCGGACCGGTCACGAGAATGATCCCGTGCTGATAGCTCAGGAGGCTGTTGACCTTGCGGTAGTCCTCCTTGGCGAGGCCGATCTTCTCGAGCGAATAGGTCTTGCTCGTCTTGTCGAGGAGCCGGAGCACGACTCGCTCGCCGTAGGCGGTCGGGACAGAGTTGAAGCGAATGTCGATCTCGGCTTCTTCGCCGATCTTGCACGTGGCGCGCCCGTCTTGGGGGAGGCGCCGCTCGGCAATGTCCATTTTGGACATGACCTTGAGGCGAGTCAAGACGGCGTTCTGGAGGTCCTTGGAGATCTCCTCCTTGGTGTAGAGGAGGCCGTCGATCCGGTAGCGGATCACGAGCTTGTCTTCCAGCGGCTGGAAGTGGATGTCGCTGCTCCGCATCCGATAGCCGTCGAAGATCAAGTGGTTGACCTTGCGAATGATCGGGGCCTTGTCCTGGTCGTTGAGGATGTCCTCGGTCCCCTCCTCGTCGCTGAGGTCGGTGAGGATGTCGTCGTCGATCTCGTCGCGATCGATCTGGTAGGTGTCACCTTCCTTGCCCGCGTACGAGCGGTTTATGAAGTTGGTGATCTCGGTTCGTCCGGAGAGGATCGGGCGGACCTCGGCCTCGAGGATCTTGCCGATTTCGTCCATGACGTAGTAGTTGAAGGGTTCGCAGGTCGCGACCCGAAACGTGCCCTCGTCGTCGAGGCCGATCGCGATCAGCATGCTCTTGCGGGCTTGGTGGAGCGGGACCTCGCTCGTGAACTCGTCCGGGCACTTGAACTTGGTCAGATCGCGTTCATAGGGCCAGAGCGTCTTGCGGTGGATCACCGTCAACAGGCGCTCCTCGGTGACCCAGCCCTTCTCGCGCAGGATCCGATCGAAGCTCTCGCCCGTCGACTGTTCTTCGGCGAGCGCTTCCTCGACCTGCTGCTCGGTGAGCAGGTTCTCCCGCACGAGTGCCTTGAGGATCCGTCGACGCATTGGTTCTCTCGGGGGGCCGCTGGCTGGCCCGACGTGTTCGAGTCTAGCGCTCGGGCGCCGAATCTCGGTCTACTGCTCGTCCTCGTGGCGATCGCTGAACGAGCCGCCGCCCTCGAACGGGTTGCCGCTGCCTGTCCCAAACAGCTCGACGGCTTCGTGCTGGAGCGTGTATCCCGGGCCCTTGAGGAAGCGCTCGGGGACCACGGGGGGGAGCCAGTCGGTCCGCTCGCTCAGGACGTGAGCCTTCTCGCGGAGGTGGCTCGTCAGCTGCTCCTCGGCGCCGAACCCGTCGTTGCTGAAGATCGTGCAGCGAATGAAGATGTAGACCTTGGTCTTGCTCCGGTCGCGGGTCCAGGTCTTGAACAGGTAGCCCAGGATCGGGA
>JAESQQ010000193.1 GCA_016765095.1 Planctomycetota bacterium
CTCCCATGCTTAGGCGTGTAGTGGATTTCCAAGCGCTTCGCGAGACGGCGAGCCTCCGCGGGAGGGAAGGCTTCGTAGAGGGAGCCAATGCAGTGGACGTTCAGGTTGTCCATGACGAGTCGCACGACCTGCGCTTCGGGATAGTCCTCGTCCAGGACCCTCTTCATGCTCGCCCCAGCCTCCCTTCCCGCCGCTACCGACGAGGAGCAGGAACAGGAATCGCCATCCCCTGACGCCACCCGCGGCCCAAGCGCTGGAGCGTTCGTAACTGACCATTCACGATCGCGACTCCCCTTTAGTGGGTCTCCAGCGGGCGTTGCTGGCGTGTTCCGAGGGCAATCCCAACGGCCAGTGAAGGTGCTCAGTCCAGCAAGAAGGTCGCCAGGAGACCACGGTCCCGATGCCAGACTCGCAAGGTAGCCGGCCGCTGAGGAAAGGGCAGGCGGACAAGGACCGGCGCGCGGGCCAGGTAGAGTTGGTCGCCGATCCTCGCCCGCTCAAGGCCTTCGACCTCGAGCTTGCCCGACACGGGGAAACTCGCGCGTGCTCGTCGGCCCGCCGCGTCCTCGAGTTCGATCCAGTAGGAACCAGGCCGAGACTGGAGACGAAAGCCGAGCCTCTCCTTAGGGATCTCACGCAGGATCCTGACCGAGTCCTTCGGCCCCAGCTCGAGCTGGACGAAAAGCGTGCCCTTGGGCGCGGGCCCGCTCAGTCCTTGTCCAAGTGCCCAGGGCGGCCGAGGGCCCGCGGATGCGGACTTCGACACACGCGGTCCTCCGGAAGGTGCGGGCGGCCCTGGAGATCTCGCCCGCGAGGGCCCGAGAGGGGGACTCGCGGAAGGGCTCGGACTGAGCGCCTTGCCGGCCAGGGCCAGGAGAAGCGTTGAGAGGGCGACCCCCGCCACGAGGGCCAGCCCGCGCCGGCTCATTTCAATCCTTGCTGGTGGTGGAGAGCTTCTCGACCAAGCCGTCCAGCTCGCGCCAACTCGTCGGGGCCCCCGGGTCCTCAGACGTCCCCGTCGCCGTCCCTGCCAAGCGCCACTCCTGGCGAAAGCGAAGGCGCTCGCGATCCTTGCGAAGCGCAGGCGTTTGGTCGCTCAATTCGAGGGCGACCTGGCTCTGGGCAGGCAGCCGAGCCAAGGGGAAGTTTAGGCGCGTCTGGCCGCCAGCGCTGGCTCGCGCGAGGTGGCGGAGCAGGCCTGGGGGGGCCGGGTCGCTGCCGGTCCAGCTCCAGCGGACCTCGCGCTGGAGCTTGGGCAGGATCTCCGCCGCGCCGAGGCGAACACGCTCCGAGCCGTCGCGACGCCGAAACTCGACCGGCCGCGAGCGCTCATAGATCGCCAGGATCAGCGACTCAGCGCAGGGCTCGCAGAAGGTCCCGTGCCTGCTCTTGCGCATTGTGCAGATCGAGCGAGGCCGATAGATCCCGCTCCAGGTGTGCAGGCCCCCCAAGTAGAGGCCAAGGGCCCCCTGGTCGCGCTCGTCCTCCTCGTCGTATCGGCCGATCATCCGACCCCGAGGCGCTCGCCCGGTCGGGACCTGGGTCTCGGCCTCGATCCAGTGCGCCCAGGGCACTTGGAGCTTCACCTCGCGCGAGAGTTCCCCGAAGGGCCCGGGAGCCGAGATCTCGACGCTGCTAAGGTTCGGCCTCGCCTTGCTCACTAGCCACTTCCGCGCGATGTCCGGTGCCACCTGCCCGTTGTATTCGTCTCCCAAGGTCCCGAGGGTGTGCCCCAGTTCGTGGACCACGGTCGTGCCCAAGTCCACGATCGTGCTCAGGCTGACCGTGTCGCCATGAGCGGTCCCGCCGTCGCGCGGATCGTTGCAGATCACCGCGATCTGATCGGCGTCCACGTCGTCTGGCAGCCCGATCAGGACCTCCGCTTGGATCTTGGCGACGTCAGCTTCGACGCCAGTCCCCTCCCGCTCGCGGAAGTGGCTCCCAAAGAGCGTGCGCGCGTCGGCCTTCAGGCGCCCGATCCCGTCCCCCGGCGAGGGCGCATAGAGCGCGTGCACGTTTATGTAACGCCAGTACCTCGCGAAGGGTTCGTGCTCACGAAGCGTCTCGACCACGCCCTTGGCGTAGAGGTAGAAGTCGCCCTCGCTCCGCGCACTGAACCCCTCGGCGACAAGCACAATGTCCAACCGATCGGCAGAGGGCCCGTGTCTGACAAGGGTTCGAAACCAACCCTTCCGCCCCGCGACCTGAACCGGTTGAAACTCCTCACCTCCAGCCTCTGCCGGCTGCGTCCCATGAACCCAGACCTCACCCCGGCCGAGGTGGCGATAGCGCACGCGCCAGCGACCAGGGCGAAGCTCGCGCCCCGGCTGCCCGACCGCGAGATATGCCCCGTTCGCGAGGATCAAGGGACCGCGCTTGGAGGGAACGACCTTCACCTCTTCGTCGCGCAGCGTTGGCGACAGGATCTCCTCCACCGTGGCCTCGTAGTGGAAGGCGTGGACTCGCCTCAGCCCGCCCAAGCGGACTTTCAGCTTGGGGCGAGTCTTGCTCATCTGGCGCAGCTCGGCGCTTGGTGCACGCACCAAGAACACGAAACCCTCCCCGCCGAGATAGACACCGCGCTCCCCGTAGATCCCCATTGGCTGGCACTCGAGGAGCAAGCCCTCGCGCGGGGCTGGAACCGTGGCCTCCAAGCGCTCGACCAACTTCCAGTAGCTCGCTTGAAACTTGCCGAGGTTACGACGAAGGTTGAAATTCAGGAGCTCGCCCAGGCGCTCCGACGAGTAGCGCTCGTATCTTCCCTTCCCCGAGACACTGACTCCGACGTCGGCGTCGAGCGGGGTCGCGGCGAGGCTGCCGAGGTTGAAGCTCGCGTTCCCGAGCTTCTTGGCGAGGGCCACGAGTGCCTTGCCCTCCGAGCCCCCAAGGCCTGTGATCTCGAGGTCGCTCCCAAAGCTGCGCGGCCTGACGACGAGCTTGACACGCGGCCCGTCGAGTTCGAGCCGGGTCATTAGCACCGGGCGCCCGGCTCGAGCTCGCTCCGGCTCAGCCTGGGCCACAGCCACGAGGCAAAGGGAAGAGACCAGGATCCAAAGGAAACGCACGGCTCAGTCTATCTGAGGACCAAAGTGAGATTCAAGAGCGTACGATCCGACTATGGACAAGGCGCTGAGGGACAGTGAGCGGGCGGCCACCCGGGGCTCAGCCCAAGACCGGGCCATGCGCCTGAGGCAGCGAGTGCGTGCTGGGGAGCTGACGCAGCAGCGAGTCGAACCAGCGGCCGTGACCTGCGATCCCTCTTGATGCGAACGGAGTGGCTCACAGACAGCAGTCGTCTGGGACCGCAGCGCCCACGCGCATCCCGCCACCCCTCCGATTCGGAGCGGGGTATGCACGCACGGGGTGGGGTCACCAACGCCCTGGCCTGTCACACCTTCGCCGGGGGCCCAAGCTCAAGTAGCACCCTAAGAGATCGACTCAGACGTCGGTCAGCCCTGATCCAGCAGACCTTGGAGGGTCGCTGCCGGGTATTCCGTCGCAAAGTCTGAGATCAGCCGGCTGTAGAAATCACCGATCGCCAAGGCCAAAGGACCCCTTCCCGCCAAGTAGGTTCGGAGGCCAGCGGGTGCTTCGTCCAAGCCGCTCTCGGCCCCTCCGAGCATCGCTCTCAGCGGTTCCCTCCAGTCGTCGCTCGACGAGTCGTAGTGGGAAACGACCGCATGAACATTGCTCGTAAGGGCCGTGCAGAGGTCAAAGCTCCTGTGCCTCTCGAAGAACGCCCGCTCCTCCTCTTCGAGGCAAAAGGCCTGCGAGATCGACAACCCGAAGTCGGTCAGGAACAACTCGCTCCCATTCGTGAGGACGTTCTCGAAGTGGGCGTCCATATGGAGCAGCCCCTGGCTGCTCGTGAAGCCAAGCAGGTTCGTCAGCCTCGCCTCTGTCTCTTCGACGAGGCTCAAACCACAGGCCCCCGCCGCTAAGCGCTCTCGAAACCACTGGCCAAGGGTCTGTGGTGCGCGCACGCGCTCGAGCCGCCGCCCGATCTCGGCAGACCCCGCAGCGTCGAGCTCCTCTTGGGGCTCTCAATTGCTGATCACTCACCTATGCCCGGCGCTGAGACCAACCCGCCTCCAGCGGATGCGTGGCCTCGTCAGCCCAAGCCCTCACGGGCCGTCAGCGCGCGAGAGGCGCCGGGGAAGCTCCAGAGAGGCCGATCGGCAAGGCCTGGGGAGCGGGCGGGGGTAAACCCCGCCCCTACCAGAGCCTGTTGCGGGCCGCCCAAGAGAGCGCCCAGCGAAGGGCACGATCGCGACCCGTAGGGTGCGGGGTTTACCCC
>JAESQQ010000194.1 GCA_016765095.1 Planctomycetota bacterium
CTCGCGTGCAAGGTCCAGCGGAGGCGGCAGTTCGCTCGCGAGTTCGGATCGCATGCGTCGGCGTGTGGCGAGTTCGGGTCGCGCGATTAAGCGATGCGCTACAGCAGGGCGAGTTTGTCCGAAGGCGGTTTCGTTGCTTGCGCGTGCGCCGGAGTCGGGTCGCGTTAGGTCGGCTTCGCGCCGCGATTGCCGGTTTCGCGACGGCCTCTCGTGCTCGTGCTCACTCAGCGCCTCGCTTGAGGTCATCGGCGGCCGCTTTCTCGATCGCCCTGACGACGCGGCGGAGGTAGTGGCTGGAGATCTCTTCGTCCAGGAAAAATGCGGCTTCAACGGGTTCGAGTTCGCGGACCTCGGTCAGCTCGTCCGAGCAGGCAACGATCCCCGAGATAAAGCCAAAGTCCCACGCGTAGATCAACATGGAGTATTCGAAGCTCGTGTAGTTGAGGTCGTAGATGTCCACGACCGTCGTCGTGAAGCAGGGCGTGTCGCTGCCGGCCCGTGTGACCGAGAGCTCGGTGCGGACTTCATAGTCGTATTGGAATCCCGCCCAGCCCGGCGCTCCGAAGATCGGCCCGAACACCCAACCGACCAAGAAGGTTGGGAACGCGGAGGGGCGGCCGATCCGTGAGACTCGGGCCTCGAACACGTAGTCGAGCGGGCCCTGCGACATGGGGTCATGGAGGCCGACGAGGCTCACCGTGTGGTCGCGATTCCGGAGCGCACCCACGATCGCCTTGAAGCGACGCGGGTCCTTCCGGTAGACGTGGCGAAAGCCGGGGCGGAGCGGTCGCCCGAGCTCGACGGCGGGGGCCTCGGCCGAGGAGTCGTCTTCTTCGAAGCTGAACGCGGGCGACTTGCAGCCGCTCGTGAAGTGAGCGAGCACGAGCGCTAGCGCGACGACGGCGAGGCTCGCGAGTCGAGGGCTGCCAAGCGCCAAGGAAGGTCTAGCCGGGCTGCTCAAAGCAGATCGCTGAGGGCAGCCCCGATCGAATCGAGGTTGGCTTCGACGGTCTGACGGCCGAGGCCGGAGGGGCGCGGGATTCCGGGGAGAGTCCCGTCGTGATACCCGACCGTCGTGTCGGGGTCCTTGAGCAAGTGGCCAGTCAGGATCGCGGCGACCGTCGCGTCCGGCGGAATCACGCCCGCGGCGACGAGGCGCTTGAGGCCCGCGATCGAAGCGGCGGAGGCCGGCTCGCAGCCAACTCCGCAGGCGTCGACGGCGGCCTTGGCGGCCAGGATCTCCGCGTCGCTGACGGAGAGCGCGGTCCCTTGGAGGTGCTCGAGCTCACGGATCGCCTTCTCGACTGAGCGCGGGGCGCCGATCCGAATCGCGGTCGCGACGGTCTCGGGGTCGGGCTCGATCATGAACTCGCCCGTCTCGCCTTGGGCCCGGGATTCGACGTAGCGAGCGAAGGGCGAGGCGCCGGCGGCTTGGACGCAGGCCACGCGGGGGAGGCGATCGATCAGGCCGAGGGTGTGCGCTTCGCGGAGCGCCTTGCCGAGCGCAGAGATGTTGCCGAGGTTGCCCGAGGGCAGCACGATCCAGTCGGGGACCTCCCAGCCCAGGTCGTCGAGGAGCTCGAGACAAATCGACTTCTGTCCCTCGACGCGCCAGGGGTTGATCGAGTTGAGCAGCCCGAGTCCGAAGTGCGCAGACGCTTCTTCGACGAGGCGCATTGCGAGGTCGAAGCTGCCTTCCACTTCGAGGACTCGCGCTCCGTAGGCCACGGTCTGGGCCAGCTTCCCGGAGCTGATCTTGCCCGCAGGCACGAACACCACGCCGGGAATGCCGGCCAAGGCAGCGTAGCTCGCGAGCGAGGAAGACGTGTTTCCTGTCGAGGCGCAGGCCACGACCTTGGCCCCCTCGGCGATCGCGAGTGAGATCCCGACGCACATTCCGCGGTCCTTGAAGGAGCCGGTCGGGTTTTCGCCCTCGTGCTTGAGGTAGAGCTTGCCCTGAGAGCTGAGCCCAGCAAACGCGTTGAGGTGACGCGGTTCGTAGAGGCCGGTGTTGCCCTCCATGCGGGTCACGATCAAGTCCTCGGGGAGACCCGGCGCGATCAGCTCTCGATAGCGCCAGACGCCCGAGCGATCGGGCCCGCGCCGAGAGAGGCGTCGCTGGCTGAAGAGCTCGAGGAGCGCCGGGCCGCTGCCCGGCTCAAGCGGAGGGCGAAGCTCGAGGGGGGCCTCTGGCCCACAGTCGCCACAGGTGGTCTCGACTTCGCCGCCACAGCGAACGCAGTGGAGCTGGCTCGCAAGCTCAATGTTCATGCCTTGCCTCGTCGGGCCCAGCTGAGGACCTCGAGCAGGTGGTTGAGGTTGCCCAGGACGCGGCTCGCGGTCTCGTCGGCGCCAGCGCCCGGGCCACGCAGGAAGAGCTCCATTTGGCTGTCGTTCATGCGGCCGCGCAATCGAACGGCGTTCTGAAAGCCCTCGATCCTCGCGAAGGGATCCTCCTTCGAGACGACCCGGGGTCCGACGCTGGCCTGGATCTTGCCGTCTTCGAGGCAGACTCGCCCAAAGAGCTTGAGGACCCGACCCTCGCGCTCGAGGCGCGCGATCAACTCGGGGGTGGCACCGACGATTCCGCGACTCAGGCCGAGCTCGGCGTCGCCGCGGAGCTCGACGTCCTCGGCTCCGATCACGGTTCCGTTCAAGTGACGGATCAGTCCGACCAGCTTGACCGCGACGTCGTTGCCCTCGAGGTCGTAGCGCCAGTTGCGCTCGGCGAAGCCGAGCTCGACCGCCTCGTCACGAGCGGCGTCGAAGGCCGCGCCTTCGCCGAGGCGCTTGAGCATGTAGTTGGTCGTGCCGTTGAGGACGCCTTCGATCTCCGTCAGCTGCATTCCGATCCCCGCCAGCATTTCAGTCGCAGGAATCCCCGCCAGCGTGGCAGCGTGGTCGAGGAAGGGGACCCCCATCTCCACGGCATGGTCAAGGACGCTGTTTAGGGCCTCTTTTGTCCGTTGGTGACTCTTCGTGGCGGTCACGACAGGGATTCGCCGCTCGAGGGCGGCTCGCACGTCTTCGTCGGCGGGGAGGCCGCCCTCGAGGTCGGTCGGTGTCAGCTCGACGTGCACGTCGGGGCGGGCGGCCTCGA
>JAESQQ010000195.1 GCA_016765095.1 Planctomycetota bacterium
CCCGGCCGATCGATTCGGGCTCGGTCCGCGCGGGCGGATCCTCGTCGGCGCGCCGGCCGATCTCGTCGCCGTGAGCGCGCTTGAGGAGGGGGCCTCGTATCGCAACCCGCGTGTCTATCCGCGGGGAATCGAGTGGGTGATCGTGGCGGGCGAGGTCGCGCTCGAGGCCGGGGAGCCTGTCGGGGCCCGGGCGGGGCAGATCCTGCGCGGCTCGTAACGCCGGCCTCGGCCTCGTTGGGCAGGCGGGATTCCCGAGACCTGGCTTTGAAGCTAGGCGTTCACGCGCTACCGTAGGCGCCGCCTGGTGTCGCGCGCACACAGCCACGCCAGGCCTTGCCCCTCGGAGGGCTGCTCATGTTCATGGTCACCGGTGGCGCCGGCTTCGTCGGCAGTCACATCGTCTCGGCGCTCAACGCCCGCGGGACGAGCGACATCCTCGTGGTCGACGACCTGACCCGGGGTGAGAAGTTCAAGAACCTGGCGACATGCCAGATCGCGGACTACCTCGACAAGCGCGATCTGTTCGACGCCCTCGACAGCCTCGAGACCCCGCTGACGGCGATCCTCCACCAGGGGGCTTGCACCGACACGCTCGAGAGCGACGGGCGCTACTTGATGGAGAACAACTTCACGTTCTCCAAGCGGCTCCTGGCGTATGCCCAGCGCGAGCAGATTCCCTTCATCTACGCGTCTAGCGCCTCGATCTACGGGAAGGAGGGTCGCTTCCTGCCGGAGGCTCCCAACGAACGACCCGTCAACGCCTACGGCTACAGCAAGCTGGCCTTCGATCAATACGTCCGCGCACGCATTGATCGTCTCCAGGGGACGGTCGTCGGCCTGCGCTACTTCAACGTGTTTGGCCCTCGCGAAGCCCTCAAGGGGCGAATGGCGAGCATGGTCTATCAAGTCTTTCGTCAGGTTCGCGAGGGCGGCGTAGCGCGCCTGTTCGAAGGCACCGACGGCTTTGAGGACGGCGAGCAGCGGCGCGACTTCGTGTTCGTAAACGACGTCGTCGAGGCCAACTTGTTCTTCGCCGAGGGGCCCGCCCGGCGAGGGATCTACAACCTGGGCTCGGGCGTCAGTCACAGCTTCAACGACTTGGCCCGGCTCGTGATCGCGCGCCTCGGCGCGGGATCGATCGAGTACATCCCCTTCCCAGCGGGCCTTGAGCCCTGCTACCAGAGCCTGACCGAGGCCGACTTGACTAGCCTCCGCGAGGCTGGCTTCGCGCGCGAAATGACCTCGCTCGCTGTGGGGATCGAAGACTGCCTCCAAGCCTGGGCCCCGGAGATTTCGGCGACCGAGGGGGTCGGCTCGTCGTCATGAGTGGGCTCAGAGCCGCCGTGGTCGGCGCTCGTCGCACCCGACAGGGCACAGGCGAGTGGGTCGCCCGTGACCTGGCGGGATCTGGCGTCGAGGTGTGCGCGATCGTGGGGACCACGCCTGAAGGACGGACCCAGGCCCAGACCACGCTCCGCGAGCGCTATGGGATCGAGGCCCAGACTTACGGCTCGCTCCCCGAGCTGCTCAGCTCCGAGCGGATCGACTTGGTCGCGATCTGCTCGCCACGCGAAGCCCACCTCGATCAGGTTCGGGCCGCGCTGGCGGCCGGCTGCCACGTGTTCTGCGAGAAGCCCTTCGTGTGGTGGGAGGGGCTGGAGTCCGACCGGGGGGGCGAAGACCGGCTCCGAGAGGTCCTCGTGCCCCTGCTGGCGGGGTTTCAGGCCAAAGGGCTTCAGCTGAGTCTGAATTGCCAATGGCCCTTCACCCTCCCCGGTTTCGAGCAGCTCTACCCAGACGCCCGCGCTAAGCCCTTGCAGCGGTTCGAGATGCACCTCGGTCCAACTCGCGCCGGCTACGAGGCTCTCCTCGACTCAGGGTCACACCCCCTCAGTATGCTCTACGCCCTGGCGGGAGCCTCTTGCGAGGGCCTGGGGAAAATTCGAGTGCGTTTCTCCAACGCCGAGCGTGTGACCATGACGTGCGAGTTCGACTATCGAGGACCCGAGACTCCCTCAGGGGAGCCCGTGCAGGTTGAACTCCGCCTCGTCCAACACCCCGATCCGCCCAGGCCTGCGGGCTATGCAATCAACGGCCAGGCTGTGATTCGGCAGATCCAACTGCCCGACTACTCGCTATCATTCGAGGGTCAGTCGTTTGGGGCTTTGGGTCGTAGCCAGAGCCTCCCCGATCCGCTCACCGCAGCGGTTCACGACGTCTTGGCGCGGATCCGCACCACCGCACCTCTCAACTCAGAGCCCGTCTTGGCGGGCACCCTCCACCTCCACCGCCTGGTTCAGGCGGCGCGTCACGCAGAGGAGACCGTATGAAGAAGCTCGCGACCGCGACCGGCAAGGAAAAGCAGGTCGAGCTCTCTCCGATCCACGACTTCGCGAGCAAGCTTCGCCAGCCGGGGATCCTGGAGCGCCTCCAGGACTACGTTCGCTGGCAAGTCGAGTGGCGGGCCGCTCGAACGAAGGGGGTCCCGATCGAGGACTTGTTCTCCAAGCTCCCCGACCAGGCTCCCCTCTCGATCAACCTCGACGTGACGACGTCTTGCAACTACGCCTGCGATCACTGCGTCGACTTCGAGATCTTGAACAAGAACATTCGCTACGACCACGAGAAGCTCCTCACTTCGCTCACCAACATGCACTCCAAGGGGCTGCGCTCGGTGATCTTGATCGGGGGCGGCGAGCCGACGGTCTATCCCCAGTTCACCGACATCGTTCGTCACCTCAAGGCCATGGGGATCAAGATCGGCGTCGTGACCAACGGGAGCCGGCTCGACCGAATCCTCGAGGTCGCAGACTTGTTCGAGCCCGAGGACTGGGTTCGGCTCTCGCTCGACTCGGGGACCAACGAGACCTTCCGCGCGATGCACAAGCCGAAGCAGAAGAAAGTCACGCTGGAGTGGATCTGCGAGGCCGTTCCGCCGATCAAGGCCAAGAACCCCAACTTCAACATTGGGTTCAGCTTCATCATTGTCTGGAACGACTGCGAGGCCAACGAGGCCGAGATCCACGAGAACGTCGACGAGATCGTGATCGCTGCCAAGCTCGCCAAGGATCACAAGTTCGACTACATCTCCTTCAAGCCCTTCCTGAGCCGCGCCGAGCGGAACAACGCCGAGATCGTCGGCCTGACCCAAGAGGAAGAGCGCGTCGACCCCGTGATGTCGAAGATCCGGACCGAAGTCAACAAGGCCAAGGTCCACCACGGCGACGGGTTTAGGGTGATCGAGTCGACCAACCTCAAGGTGCTCGAAAACGGCAGCTACATGGACTACACGGACCAGCCGAGGAACTGCCACATGCAGTTCTTCCGCCAGGTCCTGAGCCCGCTCGGGCTGTTCAACTGCCCGGTCTACCGCCACGTCAAGCAGGCGGAAGTCAGCGACAAGAACGCCTACGCGACCCTTGAGGAGACTCGCAAGACCCAGGAGTCAACCCTCAGGCTGATCGAGACCTTTGACGCGCGGGAAGAGTGCAAGGAAGTGACCTGCCTCTACAACCACGTCAACTGGTACATCGAGGGGCTGATCGATCACCCCGAGCGGCTCGAGGAAATGGAACTCGCGCCCGATCGCAAGGACTACTTCCTCTAAACCGGAGCTACGATTCTGAGAGGTCTAAACCGGAGCTACGATTCTGAGAGGTCGCCCACGGAGGCGGTCTCACGACCTCCGTCCGCTAGGAAGGCGACCTCGATCAGAATCGTGCTCCGCTTTACTAGAGATTCAACTTAGCCCGAGGCGAGCTTCGGGTGGGTTAGCGGACCTTCGCGCTGAGGCTTCCTTTGACCTTGAAGGGGAGTTGCTTGGGCAGGACAAGCTTGACGGCTTTGGGTTCACTCTTGGGCCTCACCGAGGCCCAGCCACCGCCTCCTCAGCCGTAATTCATGGTGCCCGTCGCGGGCGGCGAATTGCCGTCAAGCTGAAGTCGGTACTCGATCGGGACTCGTTTGCCGTCGCGGTAAATGCTGAGCCCGTTGACCTTGTCGCCGCCGATCCCCATTCGGAGCGAGACGCCCTGGCCCTTGCGTTGCGCGCGGACCTGGATCCGAATCGCGGAGTTCAGCTTGAGCTTGGTCGTCTTGCCCTTGCGGATCAAAACCTTGCTGTGCCCGCCCGTCGCCGAGGTGTGCCAGTTGCCATTCACGATTCGGTAGCCGAACAGGGTGTATTCCCCCGGCGGGAGGTGTCGTCCGCGCCCGGAGTCCTTGGAGTTGTAGGTCAAACGATAGACCTGATCGCCTCGCTTGAGGAAGACCTCGCCCTCCTTGAGGGTCGCCTTGACCGTGCCCTCTCCTCGCTTGCGCTTGGCTCCCGCCTCAATGAGGAGGGGACGATCCGTGCGAGTCTTCAAGTAGTTTTGCAGCGCCACCCGGGCCTGCTGGGGAGTGCGGCTTCAGGCGGTCTCGAGGACCTGCCCCAGCCACGCTTTGTCCGTCGCGAAGCGCGTATCGGGGACCGTGTGGCAGGTGGCGCAGCGACCCTCGAAGAGCTTCGCGCTCTCGCTGGCTGGCTTCGAGTCTTGGGCGGAGCCGAAGCTCAGCAATGCCCCGCAGACGCCGACCAAGGCGAGGGGAACGCCCCCGATCCAAGGCGCCAGGCGGCGGGTTGGGTGTTGCATAGTCATGGCCTTCACCTCACGTTCGGCCTGAGTCTATCCCGCGAAAGCGCTCGGGAGGGTGGGTGAGAGGCGTGGCCGCCAGAAAACAACGAACATACGTCCTTCCATGACACCTGGCGGGCGGGGGTGAACCCCGCACCCTACAGATCTCATTCGGCCTTCGCAGGTCGGCTCAGAAGACGTTTTTGTAGGGGCGGGGTTTACCCGGGTTTACCCCCGCCCGCTCCTAGGCAGCTTGCGCCTCGTCGGGCAAGAACCCCTGCGCCCGCATCCAGCCGTCGTCGTAGATCGTCGAGAGATAGCTCCTCCCCGAGTCTGGGAACAGCGTCACCACTCGGGAGCCGGGGGGCAGGGTCGGCACGATCTGCTCCAGTGCCCAGAGCGCGGCGCCGCTCGAGCCCCCGGCGAAGATCGCCTCGCGCTCGGCGAGGCGTCGCGTGGCGCGGAAGGCCTCACCCGAATCGACTTGGATCATGTCGTCGATCAAGTCCCACTCGACGCAGTGGATCAGCTCCTCGTCGCCGAGGCCTTCGAGGAGATAGGAGCCAGGCGCGGGGAGGCGGCCGGTGCGGAAGTATTCGGCGAAGACCGAGCCCGCGGGGTCGACGCCTATGACTTGGATCGCGGGGTCGCGTTCCTTCAAGTAGCGCGCCACGCCGCTGATCGTGCCGCCGGTTCCAACTCCGGCTACGAAGCAGTCGATGCGCCCCTCCATTTGGTCCCAGATCTCAGGCCCGGTCGACTCGTAGTGAGCGGCGTTGTTCTCGCGGTTGTTGTGCTGGTCGGGGAAATACGCCCGCGGCGTCTCGCGCACCAAGCGATCGACGGCGCGGTTGTAGCTCTCGGGGTGGCTGGGCGGGAGGCTGGCGTCCACGAGGTCGAGCTGCGCGCCGAGCGCCTTGAGCGCCTTGAGCTTCTCGGGGCTGGTTCGATCGCGGACCGTGAACCGGCAGCGATAGCCGCCCAGGCGAGCCATCATGGCGAGGCCCATAGCAGTGTTCCCCGAGGAGGCCTCCACGATCGTGTCGCCCGGCGAGAGGCGCCCGTCGGCGGCTGCTGCTTGGACTAGGTAGCGCGCGACGCGATCCTTAATGCTCCCGCCGGGGTTTGTGAACTCCAGCTTGGCGTAGACCTCGGCCGTGGGCCCAAAGGTCTTGCCCAACCGCACCAGGGGCGTGTCGCCGATTGCTCCGGCCACGTCGTCGAACACCCGCCGCGGACGCTTGGGAGCCAGGGCCTCGCGGGCGCCCGCG
>JAESQQ010000196.1 GCA_016765095.1 Planctomycetota bacterium
CGGGGGTAAACCCCGCCCCTACGAGGGCGTGTTGGGACCACCTAGAGGGGCCTTGGAGGTATCTGTAGGGTGCGGGGTTTACCCCCGCCCGGCGGTTGACCCGGAGGGACAACCGGCCACGATCTTCCCTCGTGTTCTGCTCTTCCCTTCATTCCTTTGTCGGGGGATCGACTCGCGCTTTGAGGAACGCGAGGTACTTCGGGTCGTCCCGGGCGAAGATCTCCTCTCCTTCGGCTTTGAAGGCGCGGCGGAGCTCAAGGGCAGCCTGGTCCTCGTCTCCGTCCTCGAGCGCGAGCTGCCCGAGGCGAAGGTGCAGGAACGGATTCTCGATCGCGCCAGGGCAGCAAATGGCCTCTTGAAAGGCCTGCCGAGCGACCTCGAAGCTTCCGACCAGGAAGTGCACGTCGCCTATGGCCGCATAGATCCAAGTCGCTGCCTCCCAGTTGCTGGCGGGCTCGGGGAGGAGCGCCAAGGCCTTGGCGTAGTGGCCGAGCGCCTGGTCGAGTTTCCCCTGCTCTGCGGCCTGGTCAGCTCGTTCGCAGAGCCCCGCGATCTTGTTGTGCGTCCGATCGTCTAGCTCGAGTTTGCGCACGCGAGGCTAACCCAGGGCCCAGGCGCAGACCTCGACCCGAATCGCGGCCTGGACTGCGTCGAGGGAAAGGTCAGCGGCTGACGCTTGCTCGAGCGTGCGGAGGTAGTGACTGTCGAGCAGAGCCCGATCCGGCGGGCCCCCTTCGAGCACCGCCAGGATCGCCCGCAGGACTGGCAGGAGGGTCCGGCAAGCCTGGCCCTCCGGCGAGCCTTCGAGGGTCAGCGCGGCTCGGGCGACGGACTTGGCCGCCGTCTCGGTGGCTTCAGCCAAACCCTCGCCCGACGCACCCTCTGCCCGCGCCAAGAACCGATCGGCGACGCTCAGGCCTTCTTCGAGCGCCGGGTGGGGCTCAGTCTGAGTCGCTGAGTAGCGCGCCAAAGCAGTCGCGATTCGGAACATGACCGCCGGTCCGAACCGGCCCAGGCGCCGACCCCAGAACTCGAGGGTGATCGGACCCGTGGGGGGGTCCCAGGCCCCTGGCGGAGGAGGGTCGGGACGCTCGAGGGCTTGCTGAGCTGGGGCGTAACCCAAGGCGTCGGCCAACTGGAGTCGCTCGCGAGGCAGCGCACCGTCCAGCATCCGTTGCCGAAGTTGGTCTGGGGTCTCCTGGCTCATGGCGCGAAGGTAGCAGGGGGAAGCTGGAAAGCGCGACCCAGAGTAAGGCTAGCCAGAGTAAGGCTAGCCAGAGCGACAACGGCCGTTAGGTGAGGAGGACGGTCACCAGCCAGGCACCAGCGGCGCTGGCGACGGGGATCGAGAGGTTGTCGTCGACGCGGCGGCTGAACAGCTCTGCCACGGCCGCAGGCAGCGCGGCGCCGAGCGCCATCAGGGCGGCGTAGCTGAGCTTGATCTCGGGATACCAGAGGGAGAGGGCGCCCAGGCCCGCCAGCGTCCCCACGACCACAAACGTCAGCGAGCCTTCGAGGGAGCGGCCATGAATCAAGCGAATCCGACCCCAGCGGCGACCAACGAAGGCTGCGGCCGGGTCGGCCAGGCCGAGGACCGCGAGCGCGACGACGCACACCGGGGGGAGGAAGAAGATCGCCAGCAGGAAGAGCGCGGTCGTGTACCAGGTGGCGGAGTTGACGTCGCGGCGCTCGTGGGGGTGAGCGACGACGGCCATTCCGTTGCAAAGCGCCTCGTTGAGGCGCGGGCTGAAGATCCGCCCGATCTCCATTGCCCAACAGGCCGCGACGCCGATCCCAGCGGCGACCCTCATCCAGAAGGGGCTCAGCACGTAGACCACGAGCAGAATGCAGCTCGTGGCGGTGAACACATGGAGCACGCTGCGGGCGGCGTTCTCGGGCCGGCGCTCGGGTGCTGCCACCGAGAGCGCGCGCATGCTCGCGCAGAGCAAGTCGTAGGCGACCTGGAACTGCTCTTGGTAGGAGGCCCAGCCTGCGTGAAGCTCCTCGAGCGTGCACCCGACGCCGGGAAGCGCCGCGCGGATCGAGGCCGCCAACTGCAACAGGCGCTTGCCGAGTTCGGTCTCGGAGGGGACCTTCAGCTTGGCGATCAGCTCGCGAGCGCGAACCTCCATGGCCTCGAGCCGAGGCGCGAGGCTCTCCCAGAAGTCGACAGACCAGCCCTTGGCCTCAAGCTCACGGAGAACGCCGTGAAGGCTCAACAGGAGGGGCTTGGTTTCTAGGGCAATGGCGCGGGACACGATTGGCGCAAGGTTACCTGGCCTGGCGCCTGGGTGGGAGGCCGAAATGCAGGTCTCGCGGGCGAGCGCTTTGGTCGGCTCGAGCGGGCTAGACCCGAAAGCCCATAAGGATCTTGGCCCCAGCGAGGACCTCGTGCCCAGTTCTCCTCCTCCTGGAGGTGTCTCCTTCGTTTTCAGGCCTCGTCCGCCAGAGGCTCGCGGGCCCGGTTCCGGCTGCATACAAAATTGACGGTTCGCCCTGGCTTGCCTCTTGCTACCCCATGCATCCACAATCCCCTTGTGAGTGAAGGAGAGAATGCGTCAACCCCGAGCGCGTTGGAGTTGGGTGAGCCCCTCGGTCAGGTCCTGGTTCGAAAGGGCCTCATCGGCGAGGAGGACGTCAAGGAGGCCGTCGCGCTCCAGTCCGTATTGGCGGGCCGGGGTGTGTTCCTTCGGCTCGGCGAACTCCTCGTCGCCCGGGGCCTCGTTGACGAGGCCTCCATCGAGGAGGTCCTCAGACTCCAAGGCACCGAGATCTTGGTCTGTCGTGGCTGCCTGGCCCAGTTCAACGTCCAAGGCTACAACCCGGACGAGACCTACAGCTGTCGGCGCTGCCGCGCGCTCTTGGCAAAGCCAGATGCCGTCCAGGAATTGTCCGTAGAAGACACTATGGTCTCAGGCGTCAGCCTGATCGAGCCAGACCTCACCGAGCGACGTTTCGGCCCCTACACGATTCTGGGCCAAATCTCGCGCGGAGGGATGGGGATCATCTACAAGGTTCGCGAGATCGATCTCGATCGGATCGTCGCCATGAAGGTCCTCGCCGGAGACGGCGACGATGTTCAGCTGCTGCGCGGGCAGTTCCAGAGCGAAGCGAAGGCGGTCGCTAGCCTCCGCCACCCATACATCATTCCAATTCACCAAGTCGGCCGAATCGACGGGGTCGACTTCTTCACGATGCAATACGTGGAGGGGCAACCGATCCACAGGGCCGTGGTCAGCGAGGGCCTCGACACGCGCGAGATCGTGGAGGTCTTCATAAACGTCTGCGAAGCGGTGGAATACGCTCATGGCGAGGGGTTGCTCCACCGCGACATAAAGCCGGAGAACATTCTCCTGGATCGCAAGCGGACCCCGGTCCTGATCGACTTCGGGATCTCCCGACGACACGAGGACGACGAGGCCGCAGACACGATCATTGGGAGCCCGGCCTACCTCCCCCCCGAATACGTCGCGGGCTCCGAATACGACCGACGGAGTGAGGTCTACGCCCTGGGAGGCACGCTCTACACGCTCTTGGCAGGAGTGCCACCGCGCGCTGGAGTCGACACCGTTCAAGTCCTCAAGGACGCTGCGGCCCTCGAGCCGGTCAAGCCGATCCGGCAAATCCGTAGGGGCCTTGACCGCGACCTGGCTCAAATCGTCATGACGGCGCTCGCCGTCGATCCGACGAATCGCTACCCCACGGTCCGCGACCTCGCGACGGACCTCGTGCGGTGGCGAGAGGGCGACGAGATCGCGGCTGCGGCCACGCCCTTGGCTCGAGCTTGGGGACGAATCCGGCCCCGTGTCGCGGCGAGCCTGGGGCTCGCGGTCGCGCTGATTCTCCCGACCCTGACCGGCTTCCTGACTTGGCAGCGCAACCAAGTCGAGGCGCGACTCAGAGCGTCGTAGAAGACAGCCGACCGTGATCGAGAGCGGGCTCGCCTCGACCTAGCGGCGCTCAGGCTCGACCTCGCTGAGTCCGTGATCGAGGACGATCGAGAGCGAGCCTACGCGCTCGTCGAAGCCGTCCGCCTTCAGGCGGGTTTGACGGCGCCCCTTCTCAAGCGAATTCGGATCTTGCGCAAGCGTCTCGCTGCCAAGTAGCGGTCCTATCGCCCGAGCCGGGGCTGAAGCTGAACGCCCAAGGCCCGCGAGAAGCAGCGAGCGCTCGGCCCGTCGAGGTGAGACCCGTCTGGGAGGCTGAGGTCGAGCGCGAGCGGGGGCTCTCCGACCCACAGGCAGCGTCCCGGGAACACACCCACCAGACGGTCCCAGTAGCGCTCCCGCGGGAAGCTCGCCTTTTCCTGCTGGGCCCACCAGTCGCGCGAGGGCATGCGAAGGAAGACGACTTCGACCCCGACCGACTTCAAGGCTGCGACCTGACCTTTGAGGCGGGCTAGGAGCGCGACCAGGGCCGGTTCTCGAAGGGGTGTGTAGCGACGGAACCAGACCTGAGGGCTGGAGCGGGTCGTGGCGTCGTCGTGAGGGCGAAACTCAAGCCAGTGGTCGGCGTGGAGCACCAGAGACGGCTCCAGCAGGGGGTGACGTGCTTTGCCGGCCCAGTGTCGGGCCGCTTCGTGGGCAAGCGTCAGAGGTCGCAACTCCTGATTGCTGAGCCGAGTGTTCTCACGCCACCCCTGGAGGAGGGCGGCGTTGGGACGCTCCCACACCGGAGTCGCCTGCAACGCGGGGATCTTGACTACGGGACGTGCGAAAAAGTTCCCCGGCATCACTTCGATCACGATCAAGCAATCGCTCCAGCCCTCGGCGAGCATTTCGTCCAGGACGGGGAGCGGGGACGTGTTGTCGATCCCCAGGTTGACGACTTGTCCGGGGGTCAGCCCGAGCACGTCTCCGACCTCGCTTGGAACGATCCCGCAGCGCGTTCGAGACGTGCCCAGAAACACGACCCGAGCCGGCTCCCCTCGGGCCTCGCTGTAGTTTGCTTGCCAGCGCGCGGGTTGGTGCGCCACCGGCTCGAAGGGGGCCTCGAACTGGCGCAAGACGCCCTCCCACGCGACGAGGAGAACCAACGCCACCGCCAGCCCGACGCCCAAGTGGCGCGGATCGAACTCGGGGACTCGCGTGCGAGCGGACTCAGAACTGGAAGTAGATGAACTCAGCGCTCGTCCCTCCTCCGGTGACAACGCACCACACCATGACTCCGAGCAAGACCCCGAGCGGCCAAGCCCCGAAGCGACGGACACCCCCCTGGGCCCAGTCCTCAAGGCGCCGCTCGCGGCTGAACATTTGCACACCCACGAGCCCCGCGACGACCAACATTCCGATCGCCGCGTCGGCGCGACCGAGAACGAACTCGGCGTTCGCGGCCGCGAACCCAGCCATGGCCTGAAAGAACTCCAGGGCGCGCTCGAAGCTTTTGGCCCGGAACAAGACCCACCCCAAGCAGACAGCGTGGAAGGTCAAGGCCCCCACAAGCACCCGACCGGCTCGCCCCGACGTCACCCAAGCGGCGAGCGGGGTTCGGCGGAGTCCTCGCTCGAGGGCGAGAAACAGCCCATGCAGGGCGCCCCAGGCCACGAAGGTCCAGGCCGCCCCGTGCCAGAGCCCTCCGAGGAGCATCGTCAACGCGAGGTTGATCGCCGTCCGCCGGGGGCCTTGCTTGTTCCCGCCGAGGGGAATGTAGAGGTAGTCGCGCAGCCAGGTCGAGAGCGAGATATGCCATCGCCGCCAGAAATCGGAGAATCCAATCGCCGCATAAGGAGAGCGGAAGTTGTCGGGGAGGCTGAACCCGAGCATCAACGCGATCCCGATCGCCATGTCCGAGTAGCCGCTGAAGTCGCAGTAGATCTGCCCTGCGAAGGCGTAGGTGCTGACCCAGGCCAGGCCCGCGCTCGGGGGGCCACCGCTCTCGAAGCCTTTCTGAACGAGTGAGGAGAGGATTCCGTCGGCGAGGAACACTTTCTTGAACAGGCCGAGGACGAACAGGGCGGCTCCCCAGCTCAACTCGCGGGGGGGCGCCCGCCGCTCCGACACGGTCTGGGGGAGGAATTCGCTCGCGCGCACGATCGGCCCCGCGACGAGCTGGGGGAAGAAGCTCACGAAGAGCGCGAAGTCGACGGGGTCGGCCGCCGGCTCCAGACGTCCGCGGTAGACGTCTATCGTGTAGCTCAGGGTCTGGAAGGTGTAGAAGCTGATCCCAACCGGGAGGACGATCGAGTAGGCCTCGTAGGGGAGTCCGCTCAGGGCAGCGAAGCTCTCTCCGAAGAAATTCGCGTATTTGAAGGAGGCCAGCAGGCCCAGGTTGAGGGTCAGGCTGATCCCGAGCAGGACCTTGCGGCGCCCAGGATCCGTGGCGCGCCCAAGCGCCCGCGCCGCGATCCAGTCGACGATCGTCGAGAGCCAGATCAGGGCCACGAAGGGTGGGTTCCAGGCGGCGTAGAACAGGTAGCTCGCGAGGAGAAGGAGGACTTTCTTGGCCCGCCAGCTCAACCCCGATCGCGTCGCCAGGAGGACGAGCGCGAAGAACACGACGAAGATCGGGGAGTGGAAGAGCACCGACGCCTAGCCTACGGGCTGAGAAGGACCCCCTGCGAAGCCGGCTCCCAGCCGGATTGTCCCGGTGACAGGGCGGAGCGATTTGGCGACCCGTAGCGGCTCAAGTCCGTTCAGCTGGGGCCCAAAGGACGAAACAGACGCGACGATTGTGGCCTGGAGCGTTCAAGACGGTCTGTCCGGCCTAGGTCACCTCCGCGGGAGGTAGGCGGAGCCTCTTGGACTTAGAGCGCCTAGCGTGCGCCTCGGGACGGGTGTCCGGATCAGGACAGATCCAGAGAACACTGGAGTTAGGCCCGACGTCGAGTGGCCTGGGGCATGCACTAGGGCTGTGCGGAAGTCGAAAGGAATACTCCCATGATCAACAAGATGCCCCTGCCCTGCCTGCTCCTTCTCATATCTGCCGTGAACTGTTTCGCACAGTCGAGCGACCCGATCGGTTTTCGTCGCAGCAGCGACTCTTTCCCAGACGGCCTCCGAGGCACCCGGGTCGCCATGGGCGACGTCGACCTCGACGGCGACCCAGACGTCTTGATCAGCGGGCGCCTCCTGCTCAACGACGGGAATGGCACCTTTCGCCTGGCCCCCCAGCTGGGCTGCAACCGAAGCTGCCGCGCCGCGATCTTCCTCGACTACGACCAAGATGGCGACCTCGACGTCTTCACCTCGGGACCCGATCGCCTTCTGCGAAACGACCTCGGGACTGACGGCAAGCCCCACTTTCGCGACGTCAGCGCTGAAGTCGGAATTCAAGACGACGGCCTGCCCGGTGAAGGCCTGGCCGCTGGCGACCTCAACGGCGACGGCTACCCCGACGTCTACTTGGCTAACTACGAGTCGGGGGGCGTCGCTCGCGGTACCCCGGACAGGCTTTACCTCAGCAATGGGCGCGGCGGCTTCGACCTCAGCCCTGAAATCTCGAGCCGCCTCTGCGGCCGCGGCGTGACCATGGGCGATTTCGACCAGGACGGAGACCTGGATCTCTATGTCAGCAACTACCGCCTCCAAGGAAACCTGCTCTACGTCAACCAGCTCCGTGAGACCGGAGCCTTCTCGCTCCGCTATGAGAACCGCGGCACCCAGGGTGGAGCGGCCCACACGATCGGCTCTACCTGGGGTGACCTCGACGGAGACGGCTCTATCGATCTGCTCATGGGCAACTTCAGCCACCGCGGTTCGGGCTGGGGCGCCCAGCCCATGGTCCAGGTCTGCCGCCAGCGAAACGGATACTTCACGCCCACCGCAGGCTCCGCCCTCGGAATCCAGTGGCGAGAAGCGCACAGCAACCCAACCCTCTTCGACCTCGACAACGACGGCGACCTCGACCTCTACTTGACCACCACCTACGGGCGCCGATCCGACCTCTACCGGAACCAGGTCGCCAAGTCGGGCACCCTGCGCTTCCACGACGCCACCGAGAGGCTCCGCGCCGAAGTCAACGACGGCTGGGGCTGCGCTGCGGCTGACGTCGACAACGACGGCGACCAGGACCTTGTGGTCGCCGTCCGCGGCGGCCGCAAGCCGATCTTGCTGCGAAACGAGCAAGCGCAGCGAGCTCCGAAGCGCCGGAGCGTCCGGGTGCGCCTCCGCGGCAAGGCCTCGGATAGCTGGGGAATCGGCGCGACAGCGATCCTGATTCACAGCAACGGGACCCGCCGGACGGTCCGTCAGCTGAGTATGGGCCACGGAACCAGCTCGCAGTCAGAGCCGATCCTGCACTTCGGCGTCGGCAGGGCCGCGGGCCCCTTCAAAGTCGAGGTCCGCTGGCCCTCGGGGCACGTCACCCGGAGCGAGGTCAAGCCCGGCTCCAATGTCATCCGTGAGCCGAAGGGCCCGGCGCCCTCCCGGGCCTCGACCGGCCTCACCTGGGCGGACGACAACCGCGGCCCCTAGGCGCATAGAAGGCCGCCGCGTCGGGCAGGGTTGGAGTCCGGTCTGAGCGGCGGCCCTAGGCCAAGACAGGCGAAGAGGTCTCGCACAGGGGTCGCCCTGACCCGCCAACGCTCCACTTGTCTTGACCACGATCCCCCCGAAAACTCCATGTCCCCCGGCGACCAAGTGAAGCACAAGCTGGGGACGATCTGGAGCACTCTTCTCTGTTGGGAGAGGGATCGTCTAACCTCCGGCATGAGCGAATTCCGATGGGGCGCGGCTCCCGAGCCGGAGCTGCCGAACGTCCCCGGCTACAGGATCCTCGGTCGTCTCGGGGCCGGCGGAATGGGAGTCGTCTACCACGCCTGGGACGAGACCCTCGAGCGGAACGTCGCGCTCAAGCTGACGCGACGCCGGCAGCTCCCCGCTGACTCCGCGGCCAGATTCCAGCGCGAAGCCGAGCTCTTGGCGCGCTTTTGCCACCCTGGCGTGATCAGCGTCCACAGCTGGGGCGAGACGCCAGACTGGCTTTACCTGGTCTGTGATCTCGTCGAGGAAGCCCAAAGCTTCGACGAGGCCTGCGCGACTCGCAGCTCCGAGGACCAGATCGTCCTTGCCAGAGACCTTTGCGAGGTCTTGGCGGCCCTCCACGAGGTCGGGGTCGTCCACCGGGACATCAAGCCTGGCAACGTGCTCGTGACGCCCCAGGGCGCGATCAAGCTGGTCGACTTCGGGATCGCTACCGCCGAGGAGCTCCGCCGGCTGACGCTGAGTGGCGCGTTCGTCGGAACTCCCCTCTACTCGGCCCCTGAGCGAATCCGACTCGAGGGCAAGGGGGCTGATCCGGCCGCCGACGTGTGGAGCGCGGCGGCCATGCTCTACGAGGTCTTGACGGGACGCCTCCCCTTTGAGGCCACTTCCTACGCGGGCGTCGTGGCGGCCTCCGAGTTTCCTCCACCCTCGGTCGCCGAGCTGCGTCCGGATCTCCCGACCTGGATCTCGGCTGCTCTGGATCATGCCCTCTCCCTCGACCCGACCACGCGGCCCAGCGCAGCGGAGCTGGCTCTAGGGCTGGGGGGAGAGGCCGGCAAGGCGCGCCACGGGCGCTGGCGGATCGGGGTCGCGCTGGCCGGGTTGCTCTTGGGGGTGACGGGGCTGGGTTGGGCCGCGCTCGAACAGTCACCGGTGGACGAGCATAGCTCGTCCACGAACCGAGCCGCCGACAGCCCGAGCCCGACCCCGACCCCGACCCCGAGTGCGTCGCCCAGCCCGCAGCACGAGTGGGAGCAGATCCTGGCGACCCAGGATCGGGCGGCGGCGGCTCGGTTCGTGAGGCCAGCCCTCGAAGAGGGCCGCGAAAACGCACTGGTCGTTGCCCTCGGGGAGGAAGCGGCGGTCGAGTTCCTGGCCTTGGGCCTCCTGCCTCCCACCCCCGAGCAGATCGAGCTCCCCCCTGAGTGGCGCCGCCTCAGCTTGCGCCTCAGAGCCGGCCGGCCCGCCCTCGTCGAGGCGATCGGAGGCGCTATCCGCGGCGAGACTCGGCGAACCATAGAGACCTCCCTCCTGGCCGGCCAGAGGGCAGAGCCCGAAGCCCCTTGGTGGCTCCTCCGAGGGCTCCTGGGACGCGAACTGGGCCTCCCCGCCAAACCGCTGCCTGCGCAGGTGCCCGCGGTGTCAGGGCCTTGGGCCCTGCGCGATTGGAAGGCCTTCCTGCTCCTCGGCCCGGCCTCCAAGCGCAGAGAGCGCTTGGCCCAGATCGCCGAACGAACCGGGGACCTGCTCCTGAGGGATCTCATCCAAGCTCGCTTGGTTCCAGAGGGGACCGGAGCCGACCTCGAGACGCGCGCCGCGGCCAAGAACGACGGTCGCGTCGCCCTGCGCTTGGCCATTCAGGAGCGGTTCGCGAACCACCAGCCGACGCCCTTCGAGTTTGCGGCGGCCATGGACGAATTGGCTCCTCGCGGCCTGCGCCTCTACGGGGACCTCGTCGTCGTCCGCAACCTGTGGATCTTGCGGGCCTTCAAGCGGCGCCCGACGCGCCTCGGCTTCCGCGTCGCTCAGCGCTTCGTCGAGCGAAGCTTCGCAGACCTCGAGGGCAGCGCCCTTCACCAGCGACAGCTCCTCGAGGGCCTCGTCCTGATGATGCCGGCCCTACGGGAGTTCGTGTGGACCCGTGCGGCCGAGGCGGGTCAGCGCTCGCCGGCGGACTTCAAGTCCATCGCGATCTTAGCCCGCGGGTTGACCCCGATTCCGCGAGACCTCGCGCTTCCCCCCGAGTGGCGGGAACGTGTCGCCGCCCTCGATTCCGCTGCCCGGCCAGGCGTGCGGCGAGCGGTCGAACTCGCGATCTGCGGTCGCCCCTGGCGCGAGCTCGAGGTGCAGATGAGCTCCGCCCACGAGGCCTCGCCGCAGGAGTCGGGCGTGGCGATTGCCCGGGCACTCTTAGCGCTGGCGCGAGGAGCTCTCGGAGTTCTGAGCCTCGAAGATATCTGCGCCGAGCTCCCTCCGAGATGGGCCGGCTTGATTAGATCTCGCTGCCTCCACCCGGGCTCGCGCCCGCCGGAGTGGCTGGCGCCCCTGGGCCTCGAATACGAACTCGACCTGGCTCGCTACCCGACCCCTGACCTCGGGCGCCTTCGTGAACTCGCGCCCCACCACAGCCAAGCCGCCTTCGCCCTCGCCTTGCTCGAACTCCCCAAACTCCTCTCGCCCGAGGTCCTCGAGACCTACCTCCGCGAGCTCGACCCTCACCTGGAGCTGACGGGAGCGCTCTACGTCGCTGCGCTCGTCCCGCGATCCCGTGCTGCCTGGAACTGGGGCTTGGCCCAGGAGCGGACTGGAATTGGGAAGCAGATCCTCCTTCACGCCCTCGAGCTCGCCCCCGACGGCCCCGCCGTGCTCGGAACGACCTGGAGTCGGGCCCTCCCGGTCGAGCTCTGGCGGCGGCTCCTGATCGAGTGGGCCCCTCGCTGGCCGCAATCCGGTGCGGCTCAAGGGCAGGCTGGCTGCATTCTCGCGCTCGCTTACCGAGCGGAGGGGAAGCCACTGGACGAGGCGCTCGAGTTCCTCGATCGGGCCCGAGCGCTCAACGCTCGCTGGCGACCCTCAGCGCCTCTCCTGAAGCGACTCCGTGAGGTCCTCCCCGAGCTCTGCGCGGAGCGATTTGGGGACGAGTAGCGGCTAAGGTCGGGTCAGCTGGGACCCATGGGACGAAACAGACGCGACGCTTGTGGCCCGGAGCGATCAAGACGGTCTGTCCGGCCTAGGTCACGTCCGCGGGAGGTAGACGGAGGGCTTTGGACTTAGAGCGCCTAACGTGCGCCTCGGGACGGGTGTCCGGATCAGGACAGATCCTGAAAACACGGGAGTTAGGGCAGGCGTCGAGTGGCCTGGGACATGCACTAGGGCTGTTCGGAAGTCGAAAGGAAACTCCCATGACCCCTGACCGCCACAGCAACTCTTTCCGAGACGGCCTCCGCTCCGCGGTGTCACGCAGGGTTGGAACCGGTCCAAGCAAGGCGAAGAAGTCTCACACAGGGAACGGTCCCCCCAAACCCGCCAACACTCCACTTGTCTCGACCTAGACTCCCCAGGAAATCCGTGCCCACCGCGACCGAGCGAGGTCCCAAGCGGTCGTGGGCATTCTCATTCACTTTTGTTGTTCATTCCCTACCCCAGGAGAAATCCAATGCGCGTCGCCCTTGCTCTAACCATGGTCCTCTCTGGCATCTTCATTGTCCTGGCAGCCGGGGGACACAATGTCTCTTTCCAGGCAGCCGAACTCCCCATCGCGATCCTAGGAGCAGGCGCAGCCTTGGGGCTTGGCATGAGCCTGCAAGCTCCAACCCTTGGGAGTGCCAAAATCGAGGTGCCAACGTAGGCGGCCTCGTCGAAGGTCTGGGCTTCCGTTCGGAGTTCGCACGCCCTTGCCTCCAAGGGCCGCATCGCGAATGATCCAGGAGTGGAACAAGACCGCCGGATCTTGTGGTTTCAGCGTGCCCAAGAGCTCTCCCGAGCTCTGGTCGAGGAACCCGACCCCAAACACCTCTTGCCCAAGATCCTCGACAGCGCGATCGAGCTCTCGGGCGCCGAGCGCGGGTTCCTCGTCCGAATCCGAGCCAATGAGCCTGGCGCCCCGGTCGACCTGGGGATCGAGGTGGCGCGCGGCTTTGGCGGGATCGACCTCGACGCAGGAGGAGACCCCGTCTCGCGGAGCGTAGTCGAGGAGGTCCTCCGCCGCGGCGAGGGGATCGTCACGACTCGCGAGAGCGACAAGGACCTCCTCTCGAAGACGACCGTCATGCAGCGTCGCGTGCTCGCGATCCTCTGTGTCCCGATGCGACTTCACGGAGAGACCGTTGGTGCGATTTACCTAGACAATCGCTTTCAGCCCGACGCTTTCCACGAGAGCGCCCTCGGCGGACTCTGCTTATTCGCGGACCAGTCCGCCCTGGCGATTAACTCCTTTGAACTTCGCGCGGAGCAAGGCCGCGCCAATCTCCAACTGGCTCAGGCAAAGGACGAGCTCTCGGCTCGCGACGCCGTTGAGGGCCGCCGCCGCCGCCTAAAGGCGGTCCAGCGCGGCGGACGAGCCGACAAACAGACTGGGCTCGGCGCCCTCCGGGGCAGCTCCGAGACATCCCTGCGCCTCTACGCCGCGGTCGAGCGTGCGGCTCGCTCACAGGAGCCGGTCGCGATCGTGGGCGAGATCGGGAGTGGCAAGAGCGCCGTCGCTGGCGAACTCCACCGACTGGGAAACTCCGTCGTGCCAGCTCAACGATTGCTTTGCGTCCAGCTGCAGCCCGACGGCTTGAGCGCGCTCGAGCAAAGCGGGACCTGCCTGCTCGAGGAGCTGGGCGAGCTGCCTCCCGAGACCCAGGCTGCGCTCTTGGCCCGCCTGGAGCAAGGTCCGCTCGGTGCGCGGCTCCTGAGCACCAGCCGCGCGCCCCTGGCCGAGTTGGTCCAGGCTGGCCGGCTTCGGCCCGAACTGAGCTACCGTCTTGACGTGCTCCGGGTCGAGGTCCCGCCCTTACGCGAGCGCTCCGAGGATGTCCCGCTTCTCCTCGACGCGTTCTCCGAAGCGGCCGGGCGCCGCCTGGAGCTGACCCCAGCAGCGCTCCAGCAGCTCGCCGACTACGCCTGGCCTGGCAATCTGCACGAGCTCGCGGCTCTCGCGAGGCGGCTCCTTGCGCTCGACAAGAAGATCACCCGCGCGGACCTCCCCTCGGAGGTCGCAGCGACCCAAGTCAGCCCCGCCGCCGCACCGAATACTCTGGCCAGCATGGAGCGCCGAATGGTCGCCGAGGCCCTCGAGGCCTGCGGCGGGAACAAGGCCGAGGTCGCGCGCCGGCTCGGCATCCAGCGCTCGACCCTCTACCGACTCCCCGACCGCCACGGGCTCCGCTAGTCGGGCGTCAGAGTTCCTTTCTTCGGTTCCGCTCACGGACGAGAGTCGAGTGGAACTATGCCGCGTCTCCGCGTGACGTTGAAGTCGTCGCCTCTGCTCCTTCCGACTCAAAGCGCGGCGTCGACCCAGGCCGAGTCGATCGTCGAGGAGAGGGCGACACAACCAAAAGCACAAGGCGGGCTTCCGAAGAAGCCCGCCTTGTGCATTGCGGTCGCAATTGTCGTCTCGCTGAAGTCCCTCGTCGAGGGCAGCTAGTCTAGGTCGTCGTGACCGTCGACTTGACGTCTTCAGGGTTCTAGCCTCGTAAGCCTTATGTGCCGTTCGCTTGCGTGCTTCTTGGCGTTGCGCGCAGGTTTCAGTCCGTTGACTCAAACCGATTCGAATGACCGTCCCCCAAAGTTTAGTTTGGGTTCATGCTTACAAGAGGTCGTGCCCTCTTGACGTTCTCTCACTGCTCCTCGGCCACCCAGTCTTGCCAGCTGGGTCGACTCCTAAGATTTCTCTGCCCCTTCAC
>JAESQQ010000197.1 GCA_016765095.1 Planctomycetota bacterium
AGAGGTCGCCCACGAGGGTGGTCTCACGACTCCCGTTCGCTATGAAGGCGACCTCGCTCAGAATCGCGCTCCGCTTTACTAGGAAGAGTTGAGTGTCGAAAGGGTCTTAGCTGCGTAGCTGGGCTTGTCTCCGAGTCCAGCGCGTTCCTGAGGATCTAGTAAACGGGAGCACACGATCGGGAGTGGTCACGGTCGGCCAGCCTCTCTGTCGGCAACAAGCCTCCACGTGACCGCTCATGATCGTGAACTCCCGTTTAGGCCGGAGCGAACCCGCTTGCGCCGAGCCCCCCGACGCCTGACCATTCCGAGAGGAGGACGCCATGGGACTTTTTGGACTCTTCGGCCCGAGCAAGGAGCAGATCTGGAGCCAGGTGGCGCACCAGGTCGGAGGAACCTTCCATGACGGCGGGTTCTTTGGCAGGTCGAGGCTCGACGCGTCCCACGGCGAGTGGACAATCACGCTCGACACCTACACCAAGTCCTCCGGTAACAACCAGACGACGACCTACACTCGATTCCGGGCCCCCTTCGTCAACGCGGACGGGTTCAACTTCACGATCTACCGAACGGGTCTGTTCTCGGGGATCGGAAAAATGCTCGGGTTTCAAGACATTGAGGTCGGGTTCCCCCAGTTCGACGACTCCTTCGTCATCAAGGGCAACAGCCCAGCCAAGCTGCGGAGACTGTTCTCCAACGCCACCCTCCGCGACCTCCTCCAGCGGCAACCCGCAGTTCACTTCGAGGTTCGCAACGACGAGGGGTGGTTTGGAACGACCTTCCCTGACGGCGTGGACGAGCTCTACTTCCAAGTCACGGGCGTGATCCGCGACCCACAGCTCCTTCGACTCGTGTTCGACTTGTTCACCGAGACCCTCGAGCAGCTCTGCCGGATCGGCTCGGCCTATGAGGACGATCCAGGGGTCCACCTGTAGGGGACGGTCCGCCTGTAGGCGGCTAACGCGGCCAGTTCGTTTGGTCGTCGGGGCCTCCGTTCTCGTCCACACCGTTGGCGCCAATGCTCCAGAGGTCGAACTGCCCCAGGACGTGCTCGCCAGGGAAGCGGTAGCGGAAGGGCTGGCCCAGGGGGTCGAGGGGGCGACCCTCGGCGTCGAGGTGCAGCTCGGGGTCAGCCAAGCGCACGAGGGCCCGCGAAAGCTCCTCTTCGTTCGCCGGATACTTGCCTTCGGCGTTTTGAATCCGCTGCACCGCGTGGTCCAGGCGCCACAGGTCACGCCGCACGAGAGCCTTTTGAGTCAGGCCGTGGGCGATCGTGAGCGAGACGACGACCGTGGAGATCAAGACCGCGCCGAACGCCAGCCAGCGAAAACGCTTGCCGCGGGTCTGGATCCCTCGGGACCGCGCGAGGATCGCCTCCGCCATGCCCTCTGGCGAGCCGCCTGGGCCCGCGTAGCAGCCGAGTGCGTCGACGTCGGCCCGGATCACGCCGAGCCGCTCTTGGCAAGCCGAGCAGGTGGTGACGTGCTCCTCGTGGCCTTGGCGCTCCTCCTCCTCGAGGACGCCCACCGCGAGCGCCCACAAGTGATCTTGATCGCAGGTCGGCGAGTCTTCTCTGGCTGTCATGTGTCGGCTCCTGGTTCAGCGAGCTTGGTTCTGAGAGTCTTGAGGCCGTAGTGGACTCGCGTCCTGGCCGTCGTGGTTGGACAGTCGAGGGCCTGGCCGATCGCCTCGAAGTCGAGCCCCTCCAGCAAGCGCAAGCGGAGCGCGTCACGTTGAGGAGCCGGGAGGTCCTCGAGGGCGGCCCGGATCCCCCGCAAGCGCTCGGCGTCGACGGCCGCTTGCTCGGGCCCCACGGCGGTCGAGGGGAAGTCCATTTCGCCCAGCGAGGGCCGCGCCGGCCGGCGGATCCGGGCCCTCCGGTCGCTGCGAGCTAGGTTCGCCGCGATCACGAACAGCCAGTGCTTGAAGGTCCCTCCGGCGCGATAGCGATCCCTGTGCTGGTGGACGCGGAGGAAAGTCTCTTGGACCAAATCCCAGGCCAGCTCTGGATCGCGGCAAGCGGCGCGGAAGTAGCGGTAGACCGCCGGAGAGTGCCTCTCCACGAGCGCCGTGAACGCGCTCTCCGACCCCGCACCGCAGAGCGCCATCAGTGTTTCGTCGCTCGGAGCGGTCAAGGAGGGGTTCACCGGTCGTGGGTAGAGGCTCAGGGCCCCGTCAGGTTCATCGGGAAATACGCCAGCCAGCGCAATCCGTTCATGTGTCTTCCAAGACAGATCCATTTGAACGCCTGGAGCGGCTCTGCGTTGTTCACGGGTGAGGCCCCAAGGCATGGGCGCCTCGACACCTCCCCTCACGTGCCTACAGCCACCCGCAAAACGAGCGCAGGAAGACCTGGCTCTTGGGGGAGGTCCGTACGCACGCGAGGCCCCCTGCCCGCCGCGAGCGCTCTTCGCGGAGGCCTGACAAGACGGATACGAACATGGCGCGGTATGCAGTTGAAGCGGTGGACTCGAGAGGGAGCAAGCTCAAGAAGGACGTCGACGCCACGGATCGAGACGACGCCCTGGCCCAGGTCAAGGACATGGGCCTCTACCCGACCAAAGTCGAGCCAAGGGAGGCTCGGAGCGCCGCGGTGGCGGCGCCGGCCGCGAGCAAGAAGAAGACGTTCACGCTCGGGGGGGCCAGCCTCAGCCTCATGGCTCAGTTCACCCAGCAGCTCGCGACGCTCCAAGACGCCGGACTTCCGATCGTCCGCTCGCTAAGAATCCTCGAGGGACAGCTAAAGCCCGGCGTGCTCAAGAACGCCTTGGTCGACGTGACCGAGGACGTGGAGTCGGGCGCCACGCTCTCGGAGGCTATGTCGAAGCACCCCAAGGCCTTTGATCGGCTCTACGTCGGCATGATCAAGGCCGGCGAGGCGGGTGGCGTGCTCGACACGATCTTGGCGCGCTTGGCGCACTTCATGGAGAAGTCGCTGCGGCTCAAGAAGAAGGTGATCGGCGCCCTCGTCTATCCAATCGTCGTCACGGTCGTCGCGGTCATGATCCTGGCGGGGATCATGAAGTTCGTGATCCCTGCCTTCCGGCAAATGTTCGAGGAGACGAGCGTCGCCTTGCCGGCCCCGACCCAGCTCTTGATCGGGGTCTCGAACTTCGTCGCCGACTACTGGTTCCTGTTGCCTGCGTTTCCGATCGTCGCGATTCTGGCCCTGCGACTCGTCTCACGGCACCCGCGCGGGAAGTACCAGCTGGACCTGTTCAAGCTCCACATGCCGGTCTTTGGGACGATCCTCCACAAGTCGACGGTCTCGCGCTTCTGTCGCACGCTGGGCACGCTCGTGTCGTCTGGGGTTCCGATCCTCGAGTCGCTGAGCATTACGCGCGAAGCGACGACGAACTCGGTCATAGCCAAGGCGATCGACGAGGTTCACGCCTCGATCCGGGAGGGAGAGTCGATCGCTCGACCCCTCCAAGAAGTCGGCGTGTTCGACGACATGCTCGTGAACATGATCGACATTGGGGAGGAGACCGGTGAGCTGGACAAAATGCTCAACAAGATCGCGGACAACTACGACGTCGACGTCGACGTCGCCGTTGAGTCATTGAGCTCGATCATTGAGCCGATCCTGATCGTGGGCATGGGAGGAGCCGTCGGCTTCATTGTGATCGCGCTCTTCCTGCCGCTGATCACCCTGATCGAGACGCTCTAGCCCGGAGGAGGCTGAGGGGGCCGAAAGCCGTCCGGGCCGAGCTCCAGCGGCGTGACCCCAACCACGGCGTCTAGGGCCAGCGCCCCATAGAGGTGCGGAAAGCGCTCGGCCGCGCCGGGGTCGCTGGCCGGTGGCGACTCGTAGCGCAGCTCAGGCTCGAGGCGCTCAGTGTCCACCCAGAGCACGAGTAGATCTTCGCGACCCGCATAGAACCGGCTCGCGGTTCGCACGACTTGCTCGGGGTCGGAGAGGTGAATGAAGCCCTCGCTCGCGAGCGACGGGGGCGAGTAGCTGCCCACGGCGCGAGCCGCAGCCCAGTCCTCGCGGGAGATCAAGTGAGTGATCACGAATCGCGACGCCGCAGGAGGGTGCGCAGCCCGCGGCTCCGGACGCCTTGGACCGTGGTCGCGACTTTCAACCGGACCAACGTGAACAGCGAGGGGCGACCCGGCCTCAAGTCGCCCGTCAGGTAGCGCTTGCGCATTAAGTCGCGCTGGATCTTGCCCGAGCTGGTCTTGGGCACCGTGCCTGGGGAGACGAGCACGATCACGTCGGGCGTCGCGCCGACGGCTCGCAACACCGAGGTCCGGATCTCCGCCTTGATCCGCGAGCGATCGCCGTCGTCCTCGGCGCGGGTCTCGCAGATCAAGACCACGTCCTCGGTCCCGCGCTGGGCGTTGCTGATCCCAAAGGCCGCCGAGCAGCCGACTCGAACCCCGTCGATCTTGGCCGCGGCAGCCTCAATGTCCTGCGGGTAGAGGTTCTTGCCGCCCTTGATGATCATTTCCTTGGTGCGGCCCGTCACGTAGAGCTCGCCCTCGGCGAAGTAGCCGCGGTCGCCCGTGCGGAGCCAGCCGTTGCGGATCGCGTCGGCGGTCTTGAGCGGAGCCTTGTAGTAGCCCTCCATGAGGGAGGCCCCCCGAACCTCGATCTCGCCCTCGCGCCGATCCGAGACCTCGCTTCCCTTCGCGTCGACGATCCGAAGCCCGTGGTCGCCAGGCATGGCTTGCCCGACCGAGATCGAGACGAGCATGTCGGCTGTGCTCTCCATGGCGTCACTCTCGACGGCGTCGGCGATCCCTTTGCTCTCGAAGCGACGACGGTCGATCCGGTCGTAATGCGGCGCCCGACCGGGGGGAGGGAAGGAAGCAGCGAGCGAGAACTCGGCCATTCCATAGACCGGGTAGAACGCCTCGCGCTTGAAGCCGAACTCCGCGAAGCGGTTCGCGAAGGCCTCGACGGTGGTCGGGTTGATCGGCTCCGCCCCGCAGATCGCGACCCGCCAGCTCGAGAGATCGACGCCTTCTATGTCTTTGTCGCGGACTTTCTTGACGCACAGGCTGTAGGCGAAGTTGGGCGCAGCGGAGGCCGTTCCCTTGTAGCGACTCATGGCCTTGAGCCACTCCTTGGGGCGCCGCACGAACTTCTCAGGCGGCATTTTGATCAGGGGGAGTCCCCACGCCACCGAGGCCAAGAAGTGGCCGATCAGGCCCATGTCATGGAACAGCGGCAACCAGCTCACGGCAATGTCGGTCTCGCGAAACTCAGCGCCCTCACCGATCGCGCGAATGTTGGCGAGGAGGCTCGCGTGAGGAAGGACCACGCCCTTGGGGTCGCCCGTGCTGCCCGAGGTGAACTGAATGAACCCAGGGTCGCTCCCCTCGACCCGAACCATTTCGACTTCGCTCGTCTCATTCAGGAGGTCCCGACCGAGGACGACGTTGCTTAGCGCCTGCCGGGCGTCCCTGTGCTTCTTGCGTGCGACCGAGAGTACGGCGGCCAACTGATCGTTCGCGACGGTCGCCTTGGCCTCGCAGATCCGCGCGATCCGCGCGATCCGCGCCAGGTGCTCGTCCATGCGCGCCAAGCTGAAGGGAGGCACGACGGGGACCGGGATCGCGCCCAGGACCTGGCAGCCGTAGAAGGCTGCCATGAAGCTGGGCCCAGTCGGCAGAATCAGAAGGACACGATCCCCAGGCAGAACACCCCGCTCCCGAAGGTGAGCCGCGGCCCGCCGAGCGATTGTGTAGATCTCGCTGAACGTGAACACCAACGACTCGTCCTCGCCCTCGACCTGCATTCCTGCGGGCACGTCGTCCTCACGCACGAACAGGAAGCGCATGTCGGCGCCCTGGGGGCCCCCGGCGCGCTGCTCGAGCATGCCGCCAAGCGTCGTCGCGGTGGTGTAGTGCAAGCCGCTGGAGGTCTGGACGACCATGTGGGGGGCTCTCCTGGTTGGGGGAAGGGACCTGTGGAAGATCGTCCCGCCCGGCTAAGAGTGCCTGCGCAAGAGGAGGTTCCGGTGTCGGGACGAATTCTAGGCACCCAGGGGGACAGAAGCAACGGTTTACGCGGAATCGCAGTCCCAGAGCCGCTTTCAGCCGATGTGGCTCGCCGGCGCCGTTCGGGCAATTTGCCCGACTCTTCCCGGGCTCAGGCGCTGAGCGCCGAGCGGCTACCCCCTCAAGTGAGGTAGGCCTCGAGGTGCCCCTCCAAGAGCTCGACGAGCTCGGGGTCCATGAAGGGGTAGGCGTCAGGAATGTCGAGGCAAAGCGCACCCCGAAACCCGAACCGCTTGCGCAGGACCGCTGCGTGTTTGGGCTCCATCAGGAACACGACGTCGGCCCAGTTAAGCAGCTCTTGGGTGACCCTGATCCGCGCGCTCGAAGCGGTCCCCGCTGAGCGCACCGAAATCCCGGGCCTGCCCCGAAACAGGTGCTCGGCGGTCTTACTCCGCCACTGGTTCCGACTACAAACGAAGAGGAGCTTCTTCACAGCTCGTCAACCTACCCTGCGGGGGGCGCTCGCGATCTTCCCGCGTCCGCGCCCCGCGAAAGCGGTTCTCAACCGACTACAAACGAAGAGGAGCTTCTTCACAGCTCGTCAACCTACCCTGCGGGGGCCTGCGGGGGGCGCTCGCGATCTTCCCGCGTCCGCGCCCCGCGAGAGCGGTTCTCAACGCAGAGAATCGCAGAGGAACGCCGAGGGCCACAGAGATCAGGAGGTCTAGCAAATGCTCTGGATTCGCTCCCAGGGCCGTAGGGCGTCGCGCGGTGCCACGCGAAGAAGAAGGGGGGGTCTTCCCTTCTTCCCTCGGCTCTCGACCTCGCCACCGAATCAAAGCGCCTTCGCCCTAGTGGGCGTCCTCGCTTGATTCCATGAGTTCGCGCACGCGCAACGAACCATTGCAGGGCGAGTGGTACGAGAGCGAAGAATTCAACGCAGAGACGCGGAGGACGCAGAGATCTCGCGGAGAACGGCCTCTGCGATTCCTCAGCGTCCTCCGCGTCTCTGCGTTGAGAGATTCTGAGGGAGCTGTCGCTTGAGCGACAGCTCCCTCAAGAGCGTCTTGGGTTGGCTGTCGCGGGGCGACAGTTCCCCGGCTTCGCCGAGTGCTCCCAACTTCTACGCCTCTTCGAAGACTGGGTAGAGGCGCTTCAGTTTGATGCGGGCGTCTTCGGTCGTGAACTGCCAATCCACGCCAACGACGCTCTTGTTCCGAGCTTTCTCCCAGGCGGCC
>JAESQQ010000198.1 GCA_016765095.1 Planctomycetota bacterium
AGGCGAGGTGCAGGGGAGTCACTCCCCAGCTCTGAGTCCGAGGCGGAGAGAGCTCCCCGCCTTCTCATCCCATTCTTTGCGTTGAAAAGCGATTCGTGCAGGAGGGACTAAGGGGGTGAGGGTCCCGGCGGAGGTTTACCAACAGCCTCACGAGCACGAGCACGAGCACGAGCACGAGCACGAGCACGAGCACGGCCCCGCTCTACGCGCTAGAGCAGCTCTCGGGCTACGGCGTCGGCGAGGGACACTCCGCGCCCGCTGAGCTGGATTCGTCCGGCGCGGTCTTGGAGAACGCCTATCTCGCAGAGCCGCGCGAACTCGCGCGCGAAGAACACGCGGGGGTCGTGCCCGGTGTCGCGCTCGAAGCGCTCGGGGACGATCCCCTCGCTGGTTCGAAGCGCGAGATAAGCCGTCTCGCGGACCTTGGCGTCTGGGTCGAGGTGCTCTCGCTCCGCGATCGGTAGCTCGCCTCGCTCGAGGGCGCTCGCGTAGTCGGCCACGTCGCGGTGGTTGCTCAATCGCTCCCCCTTGAGGTGGCTCGCGGCGCTGTTCCCGAGGCCGAGGTACCCCGCGTTTCGCCAGTAGAGGCGGTTGTGAAGGCTCAGCTGCCCCGGTCGCCCGAAGTTGCTGATCTCGTAGTGAAGGAACCCCGCGGCCTTGAGCCGCTCTCGCGCCAAATCGAAGAGCTCGGCTTGACGCTCCTCTGGCTGGGGGACGAGCTCGCCCGCTAGGCGTCGTTTGTCGAAGGCCGTCCCAGGCTCGAAAGTCAGGTTGTAGAGCGACACATGGGCCGGCTCGAGGGCCAGGGTCGCGTCGAGATCGCGCTCGAGGTCTGCTGAAGTCTGGCCCGGAACCGCGAAGATCAAGTCCAGACTGAGGGCGAGCCCGTGCTCCCGGGCCAAGACGGCAGCCCGGGTCACGTCCTCGGCTCGGTGGAATCTCCCCAGGCCAGCGAGGAGCTTGGCTTGGAAGCTCTGAGCCCCCAGGCTGAGGCGAGTCACGCCGAGACCTGCCACCAAGGGCCCCAGTTTTCGGGCCAGGAGAGTCCTGGGGTTCGCCTCGAGGGTCACCTCGCGAGCGCCCTGGGCGGCGGGTCCGAGGATCTGAACTAGCCGCGAAACGCCTTCGCCGGTCAGCTCAGCGGGCGTTCCGCCGCCCAAGTAGAGGGTCGTCGGCCTCCAGGCGGGTGGGATTCGACGCTCGGCCTCCAGGGCCAGCGCCGCCAGGTAGCGCCGCTCGACGTCTTGGCGAAGCGGCGTGACGGCGAACTCGCAGTAGGGGCAGCGGCGGGCACAGAAGGGCAGGTGGACGTAGAGACCGCGCGGAGTCCAGGCCTCGAGAGGCAAGCCTGGGGGGCGGGCCACGGGCAGCCCTTTAGGGACGGACAGGCTGGGAGTGTTCGGGGTCATGGGCTCGGAGGCGCTCAGCCGTCGGTCGAGAAAAGACCTTGCAGGAAGGAGTTCTCGCCCGAGTCTGCTTTGGGGAGATAAAGTCTTTGCTTTGGGTGCATGCGCCCTCTGGCGAGCCTATTATGCGCCGTTCCCAATCGGGCAGTGTGGCCAGAATCTACGCACGCGCGAATCCATAGGAAAGGGGCCCCAAACCAGGTGGCAGGCAAGAGCTTCAAGGGCAACCTCGAGGTCCTCAACCTCAGTGACATTTTCCAGTCGCTCGCAATGAACCGGCACTCCGGGACGTTGATCGTGGACGACGGAAAGCGTGAGAAGAAGATCTTCTTCGCGGAGGGTGAGATCTGCCTGCTGACCTCGGGACGCCGGATGCGAATCGGCGACCTCCTGATCGCCGACGGGAAGATCACCGAGGAAGACCTCGATCTAGCCCTCAAGCTCCAAAAGCAGAGCCGCAAGAAGCTCGGCGAGATCCTCGTCGAGGAGGGGTTCTGCGAGCCCGCTGACATCGACGCGATCCTCAGGCTTCAAATCGAGGAAGAGCTCTACGACCTCTTTCTCTGGCGGAAGGCCGAGTTCGAGTTCCAAGCCGACTCGATGCCTGACGAAATGGCGCGCGACTCGCCAAACCTGACTCGGCTCCACATAAACACCAACTCGCTCATCATGGAGGCCCTCCGCCGCCTCGACGAGTGGTCGTTGATCCAAGACGCGGTCCCCTCCACCAAGGAGGTGTTCGTCGTCGTCGACGCCGAGGCGATCCAGTCCTCAGACGTCCTCGACACCGTCAAGGCTGACCACGAGGGGATCGACGGCAAGACCACGGTCATGGGGCTCGCCGAGCGGTGGTTCATAAGTGAATTCGAGTGCTGCCAACACCTGGCGAACCTGGTTCGCTGCGGCGGCATTCGCTCGCTAGGCCAAGAAGAGCTGGTCGACAGGGCCGAGTCGGCCTACGCACTCAACGACTTCGCCGCTGCCGCGGCCCTCTACGGTCGACTGGCCGAGTATCACGCTGATCAGGCCAAGATTCTGATTCCGCTCGCCGACAGCTTGCGCCGGACTGGCGGCGAGAGGCAAGCCCTCCAGATCTACGAGCTCCTCTCCGAGCAGCTCGAGCAGGGCAAGCAGGATCCCGATCGCCTGCGTCAGTGCTACGAGGCGATCCTCCAACTCGACCCGTCGCGACACGACCTCGCTCGCAAGATCGAAGACTTGGACCTCGCCCTCGCCGCCTCGGGCGGCGGCAAGAAGATCGTTCCGATCGCGATCCTGGTGATCCTGCTCATGATCGGCGGCGCGGCGTTCATTTTCCGTGAAGAGATTCAAGCCGCTATCTCGCCCAAGCCAGTCAGCGGCGAGGACGTCGTCAAGCTGATTGACCAAATCACGCGCGCTGAGAAGGAAGCCCAACCTCTCGTCTTGGTCGGCAAGCTCGAGGAGGCCAGCAAGCCCCTCGCGCGCTGGCACGAGATCGCGTGTCAGATCTGGACGGATCACCGGACCTCGGCGGAGTTCGGCAAGGTCTCGCTGCCGGTCTTGGTCGCGACCTCGCCTCCCGGGTTCGTGGTCTACGTCCAATACGGCGGCAAGGACTACTACCAGGGCAAGACCTCCCTCGCCCAAGCGGCCGTCCTCTGCAAGTTCGAACCGACCGAGGACGCCGACGGGAACCCGGCTCCGGTTCTGATTCGCGTCTACGACAGCGAGAAGGCGAAGGAGGGCGGCTTCCCTCCCCGAGCGGAGCTCGAGATCCCTTCCGGGACCTACCGGCAGCCGGTGATCCTGGCGATCTACGACAAGCCGGCCACCCAGATCATTGTCGACGGTTGGCTCGATCGCGGCGCCGTCGTGACCAAGGACGGCTCCACTGTTTTGCTCCCGTCTCGATCCGGAAAGCTGCGCGCTTTTTCGGTCGAGAAGGGGCGCTTGGTGCAGACAGGCTCTTGGGACGGGAAAGTCGTCCTGGGCGAGATCGGCGATCCCCTCAGCCGTCCAGCGATCTACGAGGGTCAGCTCCTCGTCGGCTGCCCCGAGGCCGGCGGCAGCCCGTGCGTCCAACACCTCCCGCTCTCCAAGGGCGAGGTTCCAGGGTCTGCGACACCCCGCTACAAGGCCGACTCTCAAATCGCTGGCCGCCCGATCGTCGTGCGCCATGAGAATGAGGCCTTGGTCGTGTTCGCCACGAGCGGAGCGACGGCCTACGCCTACACCCTCTCGGGTGAAGAGCGCTGGAAGACCCCGCTCGTGGGGCCGGTTTCGGTAGACCCCGTTGCGTTGCCGGACGGTCGCGTCGCCTTCCTTTGCGAGGACGACCACGTGCGCGTGATCGAGGTCGCGAGCGGCCGCCAGGTGTGGGACTACGCCAGCGACGAGGCCCTTGGTCAGCAACTCCTCCTCCTGCGGAAGGACCTCCTCCTCTCGACCGAAAGCGGAAAGGTCATTCAAGTCAACGCCGAGTCCGGCGAGGTTGGCGAGACCTTGTTCACGGACAAGGGGGGTCGGGAGCCGACGCTGCTCTTGGGGGCCAAGA
This sequence comes from Planctomycetota bacterium, assembly GCA_016765095.1. Classification (GTDB taxonomy): domain Bacteria; phylum Planctomycetota; class J058; order J058; family J058; genus NORP233. The sequence continues at coordinate 3,943 of JAESQQ010000198.1, forward strand.
ACCGCCTGATCGTGGGAACGACCACCGGCCATATCATCTCCCTGCGAGACGGCGAAGTCGAGTGGGACACTCCGCTCAAGCGGGTCTCTTTGAGCCGTCCTAGGCTCGCCCTCACCGACGGGCAAGTCTTGGCCTGGATTAGCGGCCGGGACCTTATCCGGCTCGAACTCAAGGCAGGCAAAATCACCTGGTTGGGACGCTATCCCCAAGAGGGCCGAGTTGTCTCTCCCCTCGTGCCTCTTCAGGGCGGTGTCTTGCTTTCGACCCATAGGAACCTGCTCTACTACTTCGTGTTGCCCAAGGAGGCTGAATGACTCCAGTCCGCACGCAGGTCGCCCCATGTCGGCTGGGCTCCTCGCTGCTCTTGGTCGCATGCTTCGCGAGTTCCCTAGCAGCCCAGCAACCAGAGATTCGCGAGGGCTACCGTCCGATCCCCCCTCACAAGCTCAAGACGGCCAAGGCGGGCAAGCGCTACTCGATCAGTTACCTGAAGTTCAACAAGATCTTCGAGACCGAGCTCAAACTCGACGGGGGTAAGCGCGGGACGCGGATAGTTAGCTCGAGACTCGAGGGTCAGCTTCGAGTTCGCGACAAGAGCAAGCTTCAGGAGTCGCTCCGGTCCCGCAAAGACACGCTCGGGACCTCGATTCAGCCTTCGGTGACCAACATTCAGGTCTTCGGCAGGGTCACCCTTAAGGGGCAGAAGCGCATTTTGAACGTCGATCGGGTGGTCGTGATCGAAACGCAACTCGACCGATTTACCCGCCGAGCGACCAAGCTCGGCGAGCAAGACGCCAAGGCCCGCCGCGAGTTGATTCGACTGATCGACTACTCGACTCGTTACTTCCCCGCAGACAAGAAAGACGTTTCAGGCCTCCGCAAGCGCTTGCTGAGCGAAGCTCGCGCGATCGCAGTCGCCAAGCTCCCAGACCTCCCAGCCGGCGCGAGCCAGCGGATCGAGGTGGGGCTTGCCCAAAAGGACATAGAGCTCGTGGCTGAGGTTTGGGTCCACCCCAAAGTCAGCGCGGCCGAGCGCAAGCACGCCGAGTCGGCCCTTCGAAAGCTCCGCGCGACGCGCTATCGAGGCCGTTGGGTCCACCTCACCGACCTCAAGAATCGACTGGGCTTCGTCGTTTCAGATCGGCGCTGGATCCGTCAAGAGCAGCTCTGGCTAGAAGACGCGATCGGCCGCGAGAAGCAGCGCTTGGCCAACAGTCAGCCGCGTCGCGACTACAGCGAGCGAGACATGATGCGCTTCATGCGCAGCGGCAAGATCGTGCGCGGAATGGAAAAGGCGTTCGTGATCGCGGCTCGCAAGGCGGCCGGGAAGAAGAACTTCTACCCAGTTCGCGTCGAGCGAAAGCGCGAGAAGCGCGAGCAGCAAGAGCTGGTCTGGGAGTTGTGGATCACCGCTGAGGGTGTCCAGATCTACTTCTTCAACGGCTGGGTCACCGAACGGATCGAGGTCGCTGGCGGTGTTGAGGACAGCGGCGACGGCGACGGCGAAGACGGCGACGGCGAAGACGGCGACGGCGACAAGACCGAAGACGCCAAGACCGAAGACGCCAAGACCGAAGACGCCAAGACCGAAGACTCCAAGAGCGAGTAGGGAGCAGCAAATGCGCAGCACTAGCCTCGTCCATTCCACGATCACGGCCACGGTTTGCGCGGCCGCGCTCTCCCTCGGAGTCGTCGCACCGACCGGGGTCGCGAGTGCCCAGGAATCCGTGACTTACAAAGGCAAGAAGTGGACGGTCTTGCCTGAGGCGCGCTGGGGGAAGCTCGGGACTCGAGACTTCGGCAAGCTGTACTGCGTTAGCGGCCGTTGGCTTCAAGTCCAGGGCAACGGTGTGCTTCTGTTCAAGGGCCCGATCAACACCAAGCGCTTCTTGCGAATCAGGCCCGGACCGCTCAAGGAGAACCTGACCGCTGGCCTGAGCGCGCGCGGCGATAAGCTCGTCCGCAAGCGCTCCATGGTCCGCGTGTTCGGCAAGGCGAACCGGGGCAGTCAAGGGACCTACCTCGGGATCGAATCCGTCCAAAAGCTTGAGGACGAGGCGATCACCTTTAAGAACGCTCTAGAGAAAGCAGGCGACGACGTCGCCAAGGTCGCGGCCCTCGCCAAGAAGTGCGCAGCTCGGGCCAAGCTCCTTGGTGACGCTGAGTTGGCGGCCATGGCCCGCAAGATCAGCCGGCGAGAGCTTCAAGTCCGCGCGAAGGGCCTCTCACCCGACGACCACGCAGCGCGGTTCGAGCTCGCCAAGCGGTTCCGCACACTCGCTGGCGACGCGCCGAGCGCGATCCAGCTCTACTCCATGGTGGTCGAGGCCCCCAAGGCGTCTGCCAAGCTCCGGGCCAAGGCGAAGGATGCGCTCCTGACCCTGCGCGCGGTTCGAATTCGCAAGACGAGCGACTCCTGGGTTTGGGTGACTTACTCGGAGTTCAAGCGCTCGGAGGGCTTCCTCCCCCGCAAGCAGGATGGACGAACGGTCTTCGTTCGACGCGAATACGCCGAGCTACTCGAGGTGGTCGCCACCGAGACCCGACGCCAGGCGTCCTCGCTCGATCCTCCGCGACAGAACGATTTCCAATCTGGCCAGGACGCGCGGACAGGCAAAATTCTCCGCGGCCAGACTTACGCCGAGGTGCGGACCGCAGCGCGGGCCTTCCCCGCCTCGGTCTATCACAAGGTCCTGCCTTGGGGCGCGAGCGGGCGGGCGCTCTGGACGCAGTGGATCATGCCCAAGGGTGGCCGGGTTTACTTCCTCGCGGTCGAGACCGACGATGGGGGCACGAGTTACTTCCCACCCGGTGAAGTCGTCGGGCGGCGCCCGACAGGGACACCTTGGCCTGAGAAGTAGCCAGAAGCTCGGGCGGCTCTGGCCCGAGACAACTGGCCCGAGACAACTAGCGCACGTGCGTGCGGCGTTCGCCCTGACAGGGCATGATCTCGCCGTCCAGAATGCTCCCTGAGAGCGATCACACGAGGAGTTTCCATGAGCGGACAAGGTCACGGCCCACCCAACCGCCCGACGGGGCGCCGCCCCGGACCCGGCGGACCCCCGCGACGGCCAGGGGCACCTCCGCAGAAGATCAACCCGGACGCGAAGTACCACGTCTTGGAGTCGGTCGGCAGTGATCCGCTCTATCTTCGCCCCGGCGAGGACTTCCTGATCGGCCGCAACACGGACTGCTCGCTCACGATACCGAGCAAGAGAGTCAGCCGGCAACACAGTCAGATCTTCTGGCGCTCGGATCTGCCGGTGATTCGCAACATGAGCGAACAGAACCAGACGATCGTCAACGGGAGCGCGATTCAAGAGCAGGAGCTCCGCCACCGAGACGAGATTCAAATCGGGCCCTACCACTGCACCTACACCTTCGCCAAGGGTGGAGCGATTGGGGGTGCAGGCGGCAAGGACCTCAATCAGGCCACGCTCGTCGCCGAGAGCGGGGCTGCCATGCGCGGCACCCTCGAGAGCACCCCGGTCGACGAGCTGCTCTTAGATCTCGAGCGGAACAAGAAGACGGGCACCCTCCGAATTCGGAACGCCGAGGGGATCGAGGGCATGATCGTGATCGAGAAGGGCGCCTTCTACTCAGCGACGCTCGGCACCGACCGCAACGAAGGGGCGCTTCGCAAGATGGTTCAAACCACGAGCGGGAGCTTCGAGTTCTCGCTCGAGAAGAGGACCGCCCCCCTCAAGCTGATCCGCAAGTTCGACTACTCGGCGTCTGCGCCTGAGGATCTGGTGATTGAGATCAAGCAGGTCAAGATCACTGACTACCTCAAGTGGGTTGAGGACGGGTGCCGCGGGGCTCCGCGCAGTCGGGGTGGCCGAGGCGGCCGCGGTCGTGGCGGTGGCGGTGGCGG
>JAESQQ010000199.1 GCA_016765095.1 Planctomycetota bacterium
CGGGGTTTACCCCCGCCCGTCCCGGAGGGACATGCTTCGGGCGGGTTGCAACACGCTCCGGTAGGGGCGGGGTTTACCCCCGCCCGTCCCGGAGGGACGTGCGGCCTCACTCCTCCGGGGCGGAATCGGGCGGAGCAGGCTCGGGCGCAGCGGCGGGTGTCGTGCCTGCGAACGTCGGGACTGCGGGAGCGGGGTGTGAGGGCTCGGGTCTAGCGCCCTGAGCATCCTCCCTGCGTTCAGCCGCGAGGGCTTCAACCTCTGGGAGCACGAGCTCCTCGAACAGGGTCTTGACGATGCTCATGATCGGGACGGCCAGGAGCACGCCGAACATGCCGAACAGCGCTCCGAACACGAAGAAGCTCAGCACGAGCAGGAGCGGGTCGATCCCCACTTCGCGGCCGAGAATGATCGGCTGAGCGACGGCCTCGACGGCCTCTGCGGCCCCGAAGCTGATCACGATCCCGAGCAGGCGTGGGAGGAAGTCGCCCGCCTCTCCGAAGCCGAGAATGATCGCGATCGAGCCGCCGACGAGCGGGCCCACGAAGGGCACGATCGAGAGCAGCCCGGCGCCCATTCCGATCAGGAAGGGGAGCGGGACTCCTACGATCGCGAGGCCGATCGAGGTCACGAGACCCTTGAGGAGGCAGAGCATCAGCTTGCCGCGGAAGAAGGCTGCGACTTGTCCGTCGATCCGGACCGCGATCTTGACGATCCGCTCGCGATAGAGCCCTGGGAGGTGCTCGTGAATCGACTTGCGGATCCGCGTGAAGTTGGTCAGCAGGAAGAACGTGTAGACCGGAACTAGGAGCAAGTAGCTGAAGAAAGTCCCGACCTGGTGAAACGAGCGCTTCATCCCTTGGCTGAGGCTAATTCCCCACTCGCTGAAGCTCGAGGCGTTGCTCTCAAGCCCGCGGGCGAGCTTCTTCATTTCTTCGCGCCCGACGTGGAGGTCGCCGAGCTGCGCGCTGCCGGCGTCCATGGCTCGCTCGACGAGGCCAACTTTTCGCTCGCCGTCGTCGTCGAGGTCCACGTAGTAGTCGGTCCCCATTTTCCGCACGTAGGGAGCGTGAGGGTGCGGAGCCGTCACCTCGGGGGTCGCTTCCGGTCGGTAGGGGGCTGGAGGGGCCTGGCTGTTGACGTGGGCGATCAGGGTTGCGTCTATCGGGTCGAGGGGATCGAGGACTCGCTCGCCGACCATTCGCTGGCGGAAATCCTGGAGGCCGTGGGCTGCCTTGAACACGGCCCAGGCACCTGTCGAGGTCACCAGGAGCAGGACGGCGCCAAACAAGACGGTCACGGCCTTGGTCCGGTTGACGCCCTTTCGCTCGAGCCACTCCACGAGGGGGTTGAGAATGTAGGCGAGGAGCAGCCCGATCAGGAGCGGGTTGAACACGTCGCGGAGGTAGAACGCGAGCCCTAGGAGGCTTAGGAGCGCGAGCCCCACGATCGCGAGCCGGCGCCGCCGCTTGGTCGGGTCGAGGAGGCTGCTCGTCAAGAGGCGTCGACGCTTTCGCGGGCGCCCAGGGGGATCCCGGTCAGGACGAATCGCTCGGCGCCGTCGCAGAGGCTGACCGTGGTGTCGGCCAGGATTCCCTTGGGGTCGAAGGCTTCGTGGAGGTCGTAGACAGCGCTGAAGTCTTCGAGGCGGTCCTCTTCAGTCTTGCCCATCAGGCCGTGCTCGACGAGGTGGAACACCATTCGGCCGAAGTCGTCGGTCTCTGTCACGTTCCAGGCGCCAAACACCATCAGGGTCAGCGGTCCGAACATGTCGAGGGCCGCCTCGCGGACTCCCTCCAAGAGTTCGGGCCCTGTCACATGGCGACGTTCGCCGAGGAGGTTGTGGGCCTTCTCGAGCGCTTGCCAGAGAAAGGCGTAGGCCTGGAAGGGATAGCGCCCCTCGTCGCGCGAGACCCGGCGCAGATTGCGGATCAACTCGTGCTCTTGCTCTGCCATGGTCATCTTCGACTCGGGATCCTGGGGGGAGCGAGCGCCGAGCCCAACTCGAGGACGAGGCCGTCCGTGAGCAGCTTGACGTTGGGGTTGCGGTCCAGCTCTTGGTCGACTCGGTTGAGGACGTCGAGGGCCGCCTCGATCCGTCCGCGAGGGAGCCCCGCCAGGCTGGCGAGGACTTCGCTCGACGCGCCTGAGAGGCGGATCCCCGGCTGGCCTTCGCCTTCGCGAACGACGAGCGCGTCGCGGAGTGAGCGTTGGAGGAGGCGGGCGACGCGCGTGACGCGTGAGCGCTGGAGGCGAGCTTCGCCCTTTCCCGGCTGCACGAACTCGCCGAGGGTCTCGACCGAGGCGAGCGGATCGCGATAGGCGACCTCGGAGACGAGCTCCCCGAGGAGCACTTGGCAGGCCTCGGCAGCGCCCAGCGCCTCGTCGCTGAGAGCTTGGCCCGGGCTGCCCGCGCTCCAGGCGGCTCGGAACTCGAGCTGATCGGCTTGCTTGTCGCGCAGCACGCGGGCGACCTCCTCCTCCGTCAGCTCGCCGAGTCGCACGATTCGACAGCGGCTCAGGATCGTGGGCAGGACCTCACAGGTCCGCTCTGCGATCAGCAACAGGAGCGCGGTCTCGGGCGGCTCTTCGAGGGCCTTGAGGAGCGCGTTTTGCGACTCCTCCATGAGATCGCCGACGCCTTCGATCACGAAGCTGCGGACTTTGCTCTCGACGGGAGCCAGGGCGAGCTCGTCGAGCATTGCCCGGACCGCTGCGATCGGGATCTTGGTCTTGCCTTCAGGCACGGCCAGGGCGTGAAAGTCGCCGCTGCTTCGACGTGAGATGCGTCCGCAGGGGCCGCATTGGCCGCAGGGGAGGGGAGCGTTGGGGTCCTCCTCCTTGCAAGTTGCGGCCATGGCGAGCTGCTCGGCGAACAAGGCTTTGCCGACGCCTTCGGGGCCGACGAGGAGGAAGCTGCCCCGCAGCCGGCCGCGCTGGAGGCAATTGAACAGGTCTTGTTTGACCTGGTCGTGTCCAACAAGGGTGGGAAACAAGGGACGCATGGGGGCTGACTATACCGAGCCCAGCGAGCCAGAACGGTCGGGGCTGCGTCGTTGCTCAGGGTGGCGCGAGCGGCGCCGACCCTGGATCCTGCGGCGTGCACGAGGCGATCCCCCCCGAGACTCTGGCCTTCCTGGCCCTGTTTGTGTTCCTGGGCTTTACGACCCAGGCCATGGCCGGCTTTGGCGGGACCGTGATCACGCTGACCCTCGGCGCGCTCTTGCTCCCGATCGAGCGCCTGGTCCCCCTGATCGTGGCCGTGGGCTGGGTTCAGACTTTCGTGCTCTCCGTTCGCCTCCGGGGGGACGTCGAGTGGCGGCTGCTGGGGACCTTCGTCATGCCGCTCATGGTCGTGGGGGCGGTCGGCGGCCTGGTCCTCCAGGAATACGTCGGTGGCGTGACGCTCAAGGTCGTCTACGGGGTGTTCGTGGTCACGGTCGCGGCGCGCGAGCTGAGGCTGATGGCACGCGCCAACGGGGACGCCCAGGAGCCGCTCCCGCGTCCGGCCGCCGTCCTGTGCACCCTCGGGGCGGGGCTGATTCATGGGATCTACGCCTCGGGGGGGCCGCTCCTGGTCTATGTGATCGGGCGCCTGGGCCTCGCCAAGGGCGCGTTCCGAGCGACCTTGATCACGGTCTGGCTCCCGGTCAACACCGGGCTCCTGATCTGGTACGTGGTCTCAGGGCGGCTGACCAGCCAGGACCTGCCGGCCGCAGGATTGCTCCTGATTCCGATCGGCCTCGCGCTCGTGGTCGGCGAGTGGGGCCACCAAAAAGTCGACGAGCGACGGTTTAAGACGATCGCGAACGGACTCCTGCTCGTGGCGGGGTGTGTGCTCTTGTTCGCGACGGTCCGAGATCTGCAGAACGCGCCCCCTCCTCCGGGGAGCCCCACGCCGACTCCGGGGGGGATCGCGGCTCCCAGCACGGGAGCCCGCTAGCCTCTGCCCGTGGGCGGCGGGGGGTAGGCTCTGTGGGTGGCTGAACAGACGCGAGATCGGATCTTGGACGCGGGGATCGCGTGCTTTGCGGCCCATGGCTTCAAGGGCGCGACGACTCGGACCCTGGCTGGGGCTGCGGGCGTCAACATTGCGACCCTCGCGTATCACTTCGGCGACAAGCAGGGGCTCTACCGGGCCGCGATCGATCGCCTCTACGAGCGGCTGCTCGACTTGCAGCCCGATCCGAGCCTACTGGTCAGCGGGACTCCGCGTGAGCGAGTCGCGAACGTGGCGCGCTTTGCGGTTCGCTTCGCGCGGGATCACCAGACCGAGGTCCGCCTCCTCCTCCGCCACGTGCTCGAAGAGGGTCAGCTGCCCGCGCCCCTTCGTGAGCGCTGGCTCGGCGAGCTCCTCGAGCAGGCTCAAGTCGTGAGGCAGTTTCTCGGCCTGGCGGAAGACCCGCGCTTTCGACTCAAGCTCCTGGCCATAAACCACCTCGTGGTCCGGTTCGCGATCACGCCTCCTGAGGAGCTAGCCCCTTTCGTCGACGACCCCGCCACGGGCGAGGCCGAGGTCGAGGCGCTCCTGGTCGAGCTGGCGCAAGACCTGTTGGCCGGTCCAGGGTGAGCTCGATCTTCGAGCCCTTTCAGGCCGCAGCCACGGCCGCCGCGCGGGAGGTGTGGCCAGCGTTGAGTCCGACCCTGCGCGGCCTCCTGGAGGACGCCGCCGGCGGCTCTGCCAAGGGGCAGGACGCGCTGGGGACCCACCTCCTCGAATCGATCGCAGCCGAGCAGGCGCTGGCGAGCGCAGGCATTCAGCCGCCCGCCCTCGAGGGCCCAGGCGCCCTGGCCCGAGCCCGCTTTGGGGCGCAGCGCGAGGTCCAGGCGGCGCTCGCAGACGCTCCCCCGCTCGACACCGAACAGCACGCCTCCGAGCTGGCAGAGGAGCTGTTCGCGGAGACCTTCTCGATTCGAGCGCAGAAGCGGCGAGGCGGGGTCTATACCCGCCGCGCGCTGGTCGACACCCTCCTTGACCTCTCGGGGTGGGGCGA
>JAESQQ010000200.1 GCA_016765095.1 Planctomycetota bacterium
GGGGAGGTGCAGAGGGAGGCTCGGACACGGGCACGATCGGATTCTGTTCGGGGTGATTCAGCAGTATGCGACGGCCCACCGACAGGCCTCATTGAGCGTGCTCAGCCGATTTGAGCGGGTCTGACGGGGTCTGACGGGGTTCGGGGGACTGGCGCGTGTCTCAGAAGTGTGTTGGTCAGTTTCTTCGGCTCACCAATCGCGTCGTTGCCCAGATCTGGCGGGACCGCAGTTCCCACCTCTCTGGAGGCGTTTCTACGAAACAACGTCCAACAAGAAGATAGGTCGGGTACGCGAGGTGCAATTGATCGATCAACGCGACACCGATCTTGGTGTCCCCAAAACAAAGAAATCAGACCCATGACTCGCACCTCCCTTGGCGGTACGCCGCTCACCCTTTGTCTTCTCCTCGCGTCAGCCGGCCTTGGGTTCGCCCAGGACACAGGAGTCGACGAATACAACGCAGAGAACCTCCGCTACCTCAACTCCCGAGTCGTCGATCGGACTTATCGAACCCAGATCAAGGATGAGATGGGCGACAAAGTCGAAGGCGCAGGCAAAGTCCGTCGCGTCCGATTCACCTACGACAAGGACGACAACAACTTCGCGGTTCGCGGCGTGCTGGTCTCCTTCAAGGGGATCCTGATCGAGCGCTACACCTTCGCCAGCCTCGAGGAGGCGGCCCTGTTCTCCGATCATGATCGCGAGAAGGAGAACGAACGCTTCTTCTTCGAGGCCAGGGGTAAGGACGTGATCGTCCTGTCTGGGTCGAAGACCAGCTCGCAGCGGAGGACCCTGGCGCTCCGCGACGCTGCCTGGACGGGGCGGGCCTCGACCCGCGCGACCGACGTCCTCCAGCTCACCGCAGGCGAGGAAGACTCCGTGACCAGGTTCAGCAAGGCGGCGCTCGACGCGAGCCCCGACATGAAGGGCTTGATCGGCCAAGTCATCCAGATGGCTGACTTTCTCGGCACGATCCCCGGCTCGACCAAGGAGGACCTCCCCAACGGCGGGTTCCGGGTCGTGTTTGAGGACGGCGTCATGGGCTTCACCAAGTCCGACGAGGGTGCCTACACCCTGAGCATGCACCCCGACGAGGCGAGCGAAGGCCGCCTCTCGCGCTTCCTCAAGCGCGCCAGCCCGGCGCCTGCAGCTGCCCCCACGAGCGGTAGCAACTCGGGTGGGATCACCGGAGCGCTCGGCGGCGCGGCGATTCCCTCCAGGCTTGACCTAGACGACTCGGGCAAGACCTACAGCGCCAAGGTCGGCGACACGTTCACGGTCCGCCTAAGCGGCAGCTTCTCCGGGGGCTACAGCTGGCAGGTCGTCGACCTCTCCAGCCGCCTGGAGCTCGTCTCGGAGACCAACTCGAACGACCCCAACGGCCCAGTCGGAAGCGCCGGAGGCGTCGATTTCGAGTTCCGCGTCAAGCGCGCCGGCACGATCGAGCTCAAGCTCGACTTTGCCCGCGCATGGGACCCCACGAGCACGGCCGAGTCCGTGCGGATCACGATCAACGCCAGCAACTAAGCCGGCAACGAATCAACGCAAGGCGCGCGAAGGAGAAATCCTCCGCGCGTCTTCGTGTTGGAATTTACCCGCCAAGGACGTAACGCCGTGGCAATCGCTACGACACGGCGGTTCGGAGCAGCGCTGCTTCTTTGATCACCCTCGCAGGACGGAGCAGCCAGAGGGGAAACGGCTTCTGCCAGCGCCGCAGCGAAGTCGCCCGCAGGTTCCTGGCTGCGACCCAAAACCTCGATAAGAGGACGGAGTTGGGGGTTGGTGACTCCGAGACCTCATCCAGCCACGCGGCGGCCTCCGAGGCACTCGCACCGCGCCTCTGGAGCTCTCGGCATGTGGACTCGATCAGGAAGGTCAGCCCCGGGGAGCCTATGGGGAGTTGGCGAGGCGCCTTCCCCTGCTCATGATTGTCGGAAGAGACCACATGAAGAGGGTAGAGGGCCTGCGGCCACCTCCATGACGGCACCTCATGGAGAAACGACTCAACCTGACCAACGATCTCGGTCTGATCCTGGGTTCGGTAGAGGTTGGTTAGCGCAATCAGATAGGCCGCAAGGTCAAGGACGGGACACCCATGAACCTGCATGCGCCGGGCGAGGGTCAGGGAAGCCTCAACAGCTGCCCAACGCGGGATCAGCGCCAGGACCTCGCTTCGACGCAGGAATCCATGTCGGATCCAGACTACGTCCCCGGCCGACTCACGCAACGGGATAAGAGGGGCTTGCCTGGTCTCCCCAGAGCCCTCGGGGTCCGTACCTTGATCAGTTAAGAGTGCGTCTGGCGAGAGCCAGGTTGGCAACTTGCCCTCCTCGGGCCACTGCCAGTCCGGGTGGGCTTCGAGGTTCTCGCCGATCGAGCGGAACGTCTTCTTGACGCTCCCTTCGTGCCGTTTCACGACAGCCTGAGCCCAGGTGCCTATGGCCCACCGGGACCCCCCCCGAGCCTGAAGGAGAGCGCAGACCCTCCTCGCAGCTAGGGCGTGGTGGCTTCCGCCAACGATGCGCGCGACGTCTAGAAATCCGAACCAGAGCTCACCAAAGGGTGCTCTCGGTGGAAGGTGGCGCGTGGGCTCGTCCTCTGGCTCAAGCGCCGCGGGCACGGGCAACTCCGCCACCCCTCGCTCGGGAGCAGGAAGCTCACATTGCTTCAGGCTCCCGATTGAGTACCACATCCCGAGCCGCGGGCCACTGTCGAAGCGAACCAGGGCTGTAGCCGCGAACCCCGCTGACTTGGCTTCGATGTCGAGGATCACCCCGATTCCCATGTGGGTCCGGTCGAGATGCGGTTGAAGCCGAACTCGTTCGCCCACGCGCCAGCGGGGCTCCTCAAGACTGCGCGTCATGATGCACCCTGGCAGCTGAGGCTAGGCGCGTCCAGCCAGCGGCGCAGGCTGTCCAGAGACACCCCAGTGTTTTCGTAGGGGAGGAGTTTACAGCTCCTGAGGTAGCGACGGTTAAGTGCGCCGGAGGCTCCAGAGAGGCCGAGCGGCAAGGTCTGGGGGCTGGGCGGGGGTAAACCCCGCCCCTACCAAGGCGTGTTGTGAGCCGTCCAATAGGGCGCCTTGCGGAGGGGCCCTCCTGCGATTCGTAGGGTGCGGGGTTTA
>JAESQQ010000201.1 GCA_016765095.1 Planctomycetota bacterium
CGGGGGTCTGGAGGGGGCCGCAGGCGCCGCGGCTGGCGCCCCAGTAACCCTGGAGCGGGCGCGAGGCGGCGCGGGGGTCGAGAACGCTCTGATCGGCGCCCTTGTAGAACACCTTGGGGCGAGTCCCGAGCTCTGGTTTGCGAACCGAGGTCGCCGAGCGGGCGGCCGCCCGGGCGACGGGTGAGTCGGGGTCTTCGAGGTCCGAGACGACGAGCGCGCCGGTCGGGCACACCGCGACGCAGGCCGGTTCGAGGTTGACCTCGATTCGGTGGGCGCAGAAGTTGCACTTGGCGGCCGTGTTCGAGACGGGGTCCATGTAGATCGCGTCGTAAGGGCAGGCCTGAATGCAGCCCTTGCAGCCAATGCAAATGTCCTTCTCGAAGTCGATGATTCCGTTGTCGCGGCGGTGCATGGCGCCGGTCGGGCAGATCGCGACGCAGGGGGCGTCCTCGCACTGGTTGCAGCGCAAGACGCCAAAGTGCCTCTGGGCGGAGAGGCCCTCGCCCTTCTCGACCTGCTTGACCCAGGTCCGAAAGCTCCCGAGCGGGACTTCGTTCTCGGATTTGCAGGCCACGCTGCAGGCGTGGCACCCAATGCACTTGTCGTGATCGATCAGCTTGCCCCAGAGCACAGCCGCACCTCTCGGTTGGCGCAGATCATACGAGCCAGACCGGAGGAAGGCGCCCCGGCCGCGACTTGCGCGGAGCTGGCGGCTCGGGTCGGGGTCTGGGCTGGTTGCAGCGGCGAGAAGAGCGCTCGAGGCGTGCCTTCTCCTTGTTGCGCGCCCTTGCTGCTCCTGCAGGCGCCGCCGCGACCCCCTTCGGGGGTCGGCGCCTCTCCTACCGGCAGAGTGCGTGCCACTCCGCCTCTTTCGGTGTCGGACACCACGGGGAGCGCTGTCCGTCTCAGGACTCGCAGGAGGAAGCCATGTTTGCATTCACCAACACCACTGAGGCTGCCAACTACTGGGGGCGACCGCTGGTTCAAGAGCAGGTCGTCGCGGATCTGGCCGGGGCCTTGTTCAATCTCCTCGACGAGCAGGGTGAGGAGGTCGACGACCGGGTCTTCCTGATGCGTGACGGAACCGTTGAAATCCTGACCGACGACCAAGAGGCTCAGGAGGAGGCGCTCGGCAAGAGCTCCCACGCTCGCTACCTCCACCGACGGCAGCGCTTCCTCGACCAGGCTCCGACTTGCCCCCGCCTCAAGCACTCGGCGTGGTGGATCGCGCACAACTGCGTGGCCCACATAGCGATTGGTTTGGTGCCCTGTCGTTCGACCTTCTGGCTCCACGACTGGACTTCGAGGCGCCTCAATCGCCTCTCCACCTAGGCAGCCGGCACGCGCGATCGCCTCGGCAAGTCCGTCCCCCGCGATCTTCTCTTCCGGGTAGTGTCGGGAATGTGGCGAATGTCACTACTAGGATAGGACCATGAGTGCGCCACCCCTGACGGATGCGATGGCGGAGGCACTGGCCCTCTTGGAGTGTGACCCCGACCTGGATCCTGTGTATGAGGGATTCAGTGACTCACTGATCTGGCTGGACGAAATCAACTCGGAATTCGAGGAAGCGTGCAGACCGATATTGCCCGAGGCAGGTTCAGTCATCCGAAGTCTCTGGGCCTATCGTGCCAGCGTCGTCCGTGGTTCGGCAGATTCTCGATTCGAACGCCTGTGGGCCGAAATGGAGTCGAACTATCCTAACTGGCCAGGGCTCCTCCCAGACCGCAGGTCGACCCGTTGGAGGGCTCACCTTGAGATCCAGGCGGAGGAATTTCTGCGGGCATGCGACGAGGGTAGCGAGTTGTTTTGAATCGGGGGGTCACCGTGGGTGAGCCGGAGGGTTCCAGAAGTAGGTGGGGGCATGAGCCGATTCTGGGCTCTGGGCTACTCGCAGGGAGCCAACCGAAGCTAACGTCGGCGGCGCTCTTAGGCTCTGAGAGCGTCGATCTGACGAGCTGCCGTGGGTCGGACTGGGTCACGCCAGGACGCTGGGTGAGCGTCGCAGGGACGGACTTTCGCCAAGCTGCTGACCTTGGTCGCTTGGTGGGGTCGGCGCGAGCGGCATCAACAGTGACCCCGAGATAGGCCCAGCAGCATTGGCCGATTCGGGCGGGAGCTGTCATGGGCTCCCTCTGTGGGCTTTCGTCCGATGCGCCTCAGCTCGAGGGCTAACCTTCGAATTCGAACACGTCTTCGACCGTGTTTGCGGAGAGTGCCAACTCCGCCCACTTCTCCAAGTCGCCCTCTTCGGCGGCCTGTATGCGGGCATCAATCGCCGGAGTGATCGTTCCGAGGCGAGCCAAGATGCGTAAGAGGAGGCGACGCTCGCCCTTCAGCACGCCCTTCACCTCTCCCTCACGCCGACCCTGCTCTCGACCCTGCTCTCGACCCTGCTTCAGCAGTTGCTCTCCAGCGCTCACGGCTACCTCCTCGGCCTTTGGGCCACCCACGCGCCGCGGAAATTGTCAACGACAATGAGACACGCGAGGGCCAGAATTTAGTGAGCTTCGGCGAGCACCTCCTCGGGTCGAGGTGAGGGGAGGCTCGGGCAGACAGGCAGGCAGGTTTCCTGCTGCTCGGGTCGATTGATCCACACCGCGTCAGGCAGTGCCGGGAGCCGAGGAGGTCCATTCACGAATCGCTCTGGGTGGGCTCTGTAAGCGTTCATGCGGATCTCATGCCTCTTGGCGAGAACCTCTTCGGCGTGGCCGTGGTGGACGACTGCCGGGGTCAAGAGCTTGAGCCCCGAGTGATAGTGCTCGTCGTGATACCAGGCGAAGAACCGCCGACAGTGACCCAAGGTCTCGTCGAAGGATCCGAATCTTCGAGGAAACTCGGGTCGGTACTTCAAGGTCTTGAAGTGGCTTTCCGAGAAGGGGTTGTCGTTCGACACCCGGGGGCGGCCGACGCTCTTCGAGACGTCCAGCTTTTCGAGCAGATCGGTGACGGTCCCGGAGGTCATGGAGGGGCCTCGATCCGAATGAACACTGAGCTGGCCGGGCACGACGCCCTGCTTCTTGCATGTCTCGGCGAGAAGCTTCTCGGCCAGGTACTGGCAATCTTTGGTGGCGAGGAGCCAGCCCACGACGTATCGGCTGTAGAGGTCGGTCACGACGTAGAGCTGATAGTAGAGGCCTTTGCAGGGCCCGAGGATCTTGGTGATATCCCAGGACCAGACGCGGTTGGGACCCGCTGCCTTGAGCCTCGGAATGGCATGGCGAGGATGTTTGAGTTGGTTGCGACGCTCTCGCACCTCGCGGACAGAGTGAAGAACGCGATACATAGTCCGCCAGTGGCAAAGGTAGACCTCGTCCTCGTCAAGGAGTCGCGCGTAAATCTGGGGCGGCGACATATCCACGAACCGCTCTTCGTGGATCGTGTCCAGAAGCTCCTGGCGCTTGACGGGTGACATGGTCCGTCGCGGTGAGGATCGAGGCTTGGACTTGGAGCGGGTCACGGCTGCGGGCCGTTGGGAGCGATAGAACGAAGCCCTGGGCACGCCGAGCGCTTCGCAGGCTGCCTTGACCCCCAGGCTCTCCCTTGCCTCTCTGGCGCAGGTCAAGAGTCGTTCTCGTTGTTCGGAGGTGGCGGGAAGCTGACCCCCAATATCTCCGAGCATTTTTTTTGGAGGTCGAGCATGAGGTCGGCCCTCTTGAGCCGCGCCTCAAGCTTGGATTTCTCAAACTCAAGCGCACGGTTCTGGCGCTCAAGAGCCTTGATCCGCTTCTCCTGTGGATCTGCGAGCTTGGGCTTTCGACCTCGCTTCTGCGGCTTCAACCCGGCCTCACGCTGCCTCCTCCAGCTGGAGAGAATCGAGGAGTAGAGCCCCTCGCGACGTAGGATCGCGCCGATCTCCCCAGGCTTGGTGCAGGCGTCTGTCTCCTTCAGTATCCGGAGCTTGTAGTCGGCTGAATATCGACGGCGCTGGGGCTTAGCTAGGACCTCAGGATCCGGCGGCGCTGCAAGCAAATGCCGTGCCTCCCCTCCCCCCGGGGGGA
>JAESQQ010000202.1 GCA_016765095.1 Planctomycetota bacterium
CCCCCGCCCGAGCCTTTGAGGGGGTAGCGGCGCCCCTACAGAAACACGAACAAGCATGCGTGCCTCATAGGGAAAGCAGTTTAGGGCTTTACGTGGCACCACCCCCGCCGTTAGTCACGGCTGCGTCCGGGTTTCGCGCTCAACGCGACTCGAAAGCCCTTGTGGAGCATCGCGCGCATCGGTCGGTCGTGCCAACGGTGGCCGTCGTTGATCTCAGCGAAGCCGAGTTCGTGGTCGTAGCCGCCGCCGCGAGCGACTCGCTCGCTCCCCTCCGACGGCCCCTCCGGATCAACCCGCAGGATGTCGCCAGTGGGGAGAGGCTCGTAGTAATCCCAAACCCACTCGAACACGTTCCCGGCCATGCCCTCGCAACCGAAGGGGGAGGCGCCGGCGGGCAGGCTGTCGACAGGAGAGGTCGCGTCGTACGAGTCCTGGTGGGCGCCCGCGTTCTTGACGTTGGTCCGCGTTCCCGTGTCCCGCATCGAGGTTCCCCAAGGATAGGTCCGCCCGTCGGTCCCGATCGCTGCGTAGACCCACTCGGCTTCGGTCGGGAGGCGGAGGCCCGCCCACTTGGCGTAGAGCGCGGCGTCCTCCCAGCTGACACGGGAGACGGGGTGCGAGCCGCTCCGAGCGAACTCCGGACGGCGCGGTGGCACGTGACCCGCAGAGTCGGTGAAGGTCAGGTATTGGGCCCAGCTGACCTCGTAGCGGCCCATGAACACGCCCGTGGTGATCCGAACCGGAGTCCCGATCCGAACCGACTCGTTCCCGCGCATCGGCGGAACGTAGACCAACTGTTGCCCGTCCTTCGGGTTGAGGTAGACCCGCGAATTGAGCGGGTCCATTCGGATCGAAGCTGGGAGCGGGAGCGGCGCGCGAGCGTGGGCCGGCAACTTGGCGTACCACTCGGGGACGTGCCAAACCGGGACTTGCCGCTTGGCCGTCTCGCCTTTCGCGTCGCGGACAACGACCGTCACGGTGCTCTGGCCCTTGCCCTCGAGGACGGCGCGCATGGCGAAGCGCTCACCAGGTCGGAGGCGTCGGACGTTCTCTCCGATTTGAACCTCGACCCACTCCGCCGAGGAGACGACCACGCCCGCAACCCGGACGCGATCGCTCGACGAGAAGGCGTGCTCGAGCGGCTCATGCAGTTGGAGCTCGAACGCGAGGGAGATCGGCTTCGCAGACGCATGAGCGCTGGGGTGGTGTGCAGGCCCCGAGCGCGGCCAGACCCGCCAGGCCACGACCCCCAGCAAGAGCACGAGGCCCAACCCAAGGAACCCAGCCAGCGGCACCCAGGGAAGGCTCGGCCCGCTGGCTTGAATAGACTCGCCCCGGAGGAAGCGGTCGAGGTCGTCCGCGAGTTCGGTCCCCGTGGCGTAGCGAAGGCCGATCTCCTGCTTGAGGGTCCGCCGACAAATCGCGATCAGGGGGCCCGGAGCGTCGGGAACCAGCTCCCGAAGCGGGCGAAGAGGCTGGAGGAGCGCCTTGACCAACTCGGGGATCGTTTTCGCGTTGAAAGGAAGCTCGCCGGTAATCGCCTCGTAGAGCACGACGCCCAGGGACCAGACGTCGAGCGCCGGACCACGCGCCGCGCCGGCAATGAACTTCTCGGGAGCCATGTAGAGCGGCGTCCCGACGACCGCCCCCGTTCGAGTCAGCGTCTCGAGGTCCTGGGCCGTCGCGAGCCCGAAGTCTGCGACCCGAACTCGACCTCGCTCGTCGACCAGAATGTTGTCGGGCTTTATGTCGCGGTGGGTGATCCCGACGGCGTGGGCCGCTCCGAGCGCGCGAGCTGCGTCCCGGACCAGTTCGATTCGCTCGACCAGCTCGCGTGCACCGAACGCGTCCGTCAGGGTCTGCGCGCCCTCGACCAGTTCGTAGGCTAGGTAGGGCTGACCCTTCCAGGTCCCCGCTGAGTGCACGCCGACCACGCCCGGGTGGCGGAGACGAGCCGTCAGTTCGCCCTCGCGCCGAAAACGCTCGAGGCGTCGCGGGTCGACGTCGCCCTTGATCAGCTTGAGCGCGACTCGGCGACCCGTGCCCTCGTCCCGGGCGACGTAGACGACACCCATAGCACCGCGACCGAGCTCCCCCTCGATCAGGTAAGAGGCGACCCTCAGCGGCGCCGAACTCGCAGCTTGAGGGGCCGGCTGGCTCGGGCTGGCGCCAAACAGAGAGCCGAACGAACTCGAGGCGAGGACGAAGTCTCCGCGGGAGTCGTTTGCGGAGTCGAGCCCGCGGGGGATGTGGCTGCTGGGAGGAGATTGCGGCCGGCTCTCAGGGCCTTCCTTCCTCCCAGAGATCTCCAAATCGTCGCGGCGGGGCGTGCCTTTCATGGGGCCAACCCTACCCAAAGCGAGCGACGCGGTCGACGCTTCAGAGCCCCCAGAGCCCACCCAGGCTGGGGTTTGGAGGGGCAGTCCCCCCAGACCGCGCTTGAGTCGGGTCGAGGGGTCGGTTCCACGACTTGGAAGGAGTTTGCCCCACAGGGCTCCGTCGCTATGGTGGGCGAACTGGGAGGCTGCCTGTGCTTGGATCGTCACGGCTCTGCTTCGTTGGACTCCTTGTCGTCGCGCTTGCGGGCGCGGCCGAGGCCACCAACGGACTGAAACTCACCGCCTACGGCCCGCGCTCAGCGGGACGGGGAGGCGTTGATTACGCCTACGCTGACGACGCGATCGGCCCGGCCACCAACCCGGCCGGAATGGCCTTCGTCTACGGGAACCGGTTCGACCAGAACTGGGCCGTGGTGATTCCCAAGGTCAGCTGGACCAACCAAGCCGGTGAGACCTTTAGAAATAAGGCCGGAGTCTTCATTCCGCTCCCCGCGTTCTCGTTTGGGACCTTCGTGGACCCGTCTAAGGACTGGGAGATCGCGCCGATCTTCGACCTCGGCAGTTGGGGGCTCGAGGACGAGGGGCCTGAGGAAGCCACCCCCGACGCCAAGGTCAAGGGTCCCCCTGCCGACGCGGACGAGGAGAGCGACCTCGCGGAGCTGACCGACGCCGAGCTCTACGGCGGGCGACTCCGGATCGGGTTCGGCGTATTCCCGCTGGCGGGGGCGAAGATCAAGATCGCCAATATGCGAACGGCCGAGAACGACGGCAATCCGATCATCTCGCGGCCGGTCAATTACGAAACCAACGTCCTAAGCCTGATCTTCGCCCCCAGCGTGGCCTATCGCTTCAATAAGCACTTCTCCGCGGGCATCACGTTCCAGGTTCGCTACACCCAGTTCGAACTCGACGGCGTGATTGCCCAACCACTGTCCACCCTCAGTCCTGCCTTCAGGACCGTCACGTCAATCTTCAGCGAGGAAGGGCAGATCCTGACGGTGGCCGACATCGATGACGGCTCGACCAACACCGAGAACAACAACGGCCAGTGGGGGGTCTCATTTCGGATCGGGGTTCAGTTCCGCAGTCGCTATTTCTCTGCCGGATTGATCTACCAGGATCGAACCTACAGCACCGACATCTTCGGGCGCGCCAGCGTCGACGCCACCGACCAGATCATGGCGATTCTGGCGAACTCCGGGCTCCCACTCTCTGCAATCTCAGCTCTTGGAGTCAATCCAGCGCTTGGCTTCGCGTCCGAATACGACGTGCGAATCCAAGACTTCGAGTTCCCGCGGATGTTCGGGCTCGGGTTCGCGTTCAACCCGCACGAGCGCTTCTCGATCGGGTTCGACTACACGTTTATTCTCTGGGAAGAGGTGATGCGAGTCTTCAAGTCGCGGCTCAGCAACGGGAGCAACCCTAATCTGGACGTGATCACCTCCCCCACGCTCAACGTCCGGATTCCGCTCGGGTTCAGGAACCAGCACGTGATCGCGGTCGGCCTGAGCGCGCTCGCGCTCCGCGGCGACGACATCGTCGAGGGCGTGCCGAGCTACGAGCTCGTCCTCCGCGCCGGCTGGAACTACGCCAAGAACCCGACGCCAGGAAAGACGACGCTCCCCCAGCAGCCGACGATCGGCGAGCACCACGCCACCACGGGCTTCACCTTCCACTGGGGGCCGCTCGTCGAGCTGAGCTTCGCGTTCGACTACACGCTCCCGACCTCGCTCAGTACGGGCCAGCACGAGGGGAACTTCACGCTCAGCAACAGCAAGCAGAGGATGAGCATCATGTTCTTCCACTTCGGACTGGGTGTGAATTTCTAGGTAGGTCCCCAGAGGACGTTCTGGTTCGGGGTGGCCCTGCTACGCAGTTGGGACCCGTTTTCGACACCCGGTCGCTCCGCTTGGCGAGGAATGCGCGGCTCAGCCCGAGCCGGCTGCTATGCTCGGCCACTGATGGCCGACCCAGACCCACGCCTCGTGATCGCTAGCGCGCTGCGCGACCTGCGCGCGCGAGCAGAGTTGACGGCGATCCTTAACCTCGCGGCTCGCCTGAGCTTCTGGGGAGGAGCGCTCCTGCTCGTGGCCGTCTGGACCCTCCCCCAAATCTGGCTGGTTCCGCTCTCGGCCCTCTTGGTGTGCCTCGTCCCCGCCGCGGCGATTTGGCTTCACGAGACGCCTGACGACTTGAGCCTGGCGAAGCAATACGACCAAGCGCTCGGCCTCGCGGACCGGTTCAGCACGAGCGTCGATCTCCTCGCTCGAGAGCCTGAGCACACCTCACTCCCGACCCTCCTCGCTGACACCGTGGCTCGTCTGCTCCCGTTCCGCCCGGCCCTCAGCCAGCCGATCACGCTCTCGCGCGAGGGGCGCTTGGTGGCGCTCCCCTTCCTGCTGTTGTTAATCGTCGCGGCCGGCCCGCGGCTCTTGGAGGACGCCAGCGCGCAGGACCCCGTCGTGGCCCAAGCGCTCGCAAACCAGGCCACCAAGATCGCGCGCTTCGCCAACTCCACAGAGGACGGTGGCCCCGGCGCCAAGCGCCGACGTGGCCAGCTCGAGGAGCTCGCGAGCGCGCTCGCAAACGAGGACCTCAGCAAGAAAGACGCGCTCAAGAAGTTCAGCGAACTCATGGACGCGCTCAAAGAGGAGCAGGCAAAGCTCAAGGAAGAAGAGCAGCGCCTCCGGGAGCAAGCCGCCAAGCTCGCGCCTCGCAAGGACCAAGACCTGACGGACGACCTCCACCGCGGGGACTACGAGAAGTCGGCCAATCGGATCGCGAAGCTGCTCGAGGAGCTCAAGGAGAAGAGGCGCAAGGCCAAGGAGAAGGGGCCAGAGGGCCTCGACGAGCTCCGCAAGATCGAGGAGGAAGAAGAGAAGCTTCAAGAGCTCAAGGCAAAACTGCTCCGGCTGATGGCGCTTCACCGCGACCTGGGCGGCGCTGGACGCGTCCTCGATTTCCTCCGCGACGCCGAGGGCGAGTTGGGCGAGCTGGACGATCCGAAGGTCACCAAGCGCCGCTTCGCGCGAATGGGCAAGCTCCCCCCAGCGCCACCGAACCAGGGCCAGGTCCAAAAGGTCAAGCGACGCCTGGTCAAGCCGAAGAAGGGCAAGCCCGGGGCTGCGACCGTTGACGAGTGGGCTGGCGAGGAGGAGCGAAGCGAGCACAAGCAGCGTGAGCAGAAGCAGAAGCTCCGCGAGCGTCAGGGAGAGGCTGCCGTGACCCAGACGAGCGTCGCCAACGACGGGAGCCGCTCGACCAAGGCCGCCAAGGCCGTCCTCAAGGCGAGCCAACGCGCCGCAGAAGACACGATCCAACGACAGCGCGTCCCCGTCGGGTATCGCCGCTACTTACGGCGCTATTTCAAAGGCCTCGAGCCGCCTGAGGACAAGAAGCGCTGACCCCGAGGGCGCTGACCTGAGCGCCTCCCTAGGAGCCCCATGAGCGACCCCCGCGCGGACGAGATCGCAGCCTTCGGGCGCGACTTCTCGGCCCTCAAGGACGAGATCCAAAAGGAGATCGTCGGCTACGACGACCTCGTCTCGAGGGTCGTGACTTGCCTGTTCGCAGGCGGCCACGTCCTCTTGGAGGGGGTCCCCGGTCTCGGCAAGACCCTCCTCGTCCGGACCTTGGCCAAGGCCCTCGACCTTCGCTTCTCACGGATTCAATTCAGTCCCGACTTGATGCCCGCAGACATAGTCGGCACGCAGGTCCTGGTGACCTCCCCCGACGGGAACAAGGAGTTCCGCTTCCAGCCCGGGCCCGTGTTCGCCAACATCGTGTTGGCCGACGAGATCAATCGCACGACGCCCAAGACCCAGGCCGCTCTCCTCGAAGCCATGCAGGAGCACTCGGTGACCGTCGGCGGAACGACCCACACCCTCGACCAGCCCTTCTTCGTGCTCGGGACCCAGAACCCAATCGACATGGAGGGGACCTACCCGCTCCCCGAAGCTCAAGTCGACCGCTTCCTGTTCAAGCTCCGCGTCGGCTACCTCGACGAGGCCTCCCTGCTCAAGGTGATCGATCGGACGACCTCGACCGAGGTGATCCGAGTCGAGCCTGTGCTCGCGCCCGATCGGATCCGAGCCATGCGGTCCTTGGTCCGGGAAGTGGCCACAGCCGATCACGTCAAGCGCTACGCAGTCCGCCTCGCGACTTCGACCCACCCAGAGAGCGAACACGCGCCCGAGATCGTGCGGCGCTACGTCAAGTTCGGCGCCAGCCCGCGCGGGATCCTCGGCATGATCTTGGCGGGCAAGGTCCGCGCGCTCTGCCAAGGACGAATCAACCTGGCCGGCGAAGACCTCCGCTGGGCGCTCCACGCGACCCTTCGCCACCGCTTGATCCTCAACTTCGAGGGCGAGGCCGAGGGTCTCACGACCGACACCGTGTTGGACGAGGTCGTGGCCAGCGTCAACGAGGAGGCCTTGGCCCGAACCTCGTGAGTGATCCCCTTGCCTTCGACGCCGAGTTCCTTCGCCGCCTAGAGGTCCTAAACGTCGTCGCGAGACGTGTCTTGCAGGGGTCGCTCAAAGCGGACCGCCGCAGCGCGCGCCGCGGCGTGAGCGCTGAGTTCATAGACCACCGCCCCTACGTGGTCGGAGACGACCTCCGCCACCTCGACTGGCACCTGTTCGGGCGGCTGGAGGAGTTGTTCCTCAAGCTCTACCGCGAGGAGGAGAACCTCCACCTGACGCTGCTCGTCGACGTCAGCGGCTCCATGGCGCACCGCCCGAGCGAAGGCCCTGGCCTCGCCAAGCGGACCTATGCGCTCCAGGTCGCGGCGGCCCTGGCCTACCTCGGGCTCTCCAACATGGACCGGGTCAACCTCGTCCCCTTCGCGAGCAACCTCGAGGACGCCCGCTGGCGGATCAAGGGACGCGCCCAGGCTTACTCGCTCTTCTCCTCGATCCGCGAGCTGGATCAGCTCCCGGGTGGGGCGACGGACCTCCGCGCTGTGATCAAGGCCTTCGTGGCTCGGGAGCGACGGCGAGGGGTGGTCGTCGTGCTGAGCGACTTCTTTGACCTCGAAGGCTACGGCCCAGCGCTGAAAATGCTCCGAATGCGCAAGCACGAGGTGTTCGCGATCCACGTCGTCGACCCCAGCGAGCGGGAGCCTCGAGTTCGCGGCGACCTGCGCCTCGTCGACAGTGAGACCGGCGCGGGGCTCGAGGTCAACGTGACCGACGAGCTCCGGGGTCGCTACCGCGAAGCCTTTGGCGAGCTCCTCCGCGGGGTGGAGCGATTCTGCGTCCGCAACGAGTTCGGCTACGTCGAGGCCGGGACCGAGGTCCCCTTCGACGCGCTGGTCCTCACGATCTTGCGCCGCGGAGGCCTCGTCGCGTGAACCTGGCTGCCCCCCTAGGCCTCACAGCGCTCGCGCTCGCCGTCCCGGTCGTCGCGCTCTACCTGCTCAAGGTTCAGCGCCGGAGCGTCCCCGTTGGCTACCTTCGGCTCTGGGAGCAGCTCCTCCAAGACAGCCAGCGCCGCTCGTTCTTCGAGCGGATCAAGCGCTGGCTCTCGCTCCTGCTCCAGCTCGTGATCCTCCTCGCGCTCGTGTTCGCGCTCAGCGATCCGCGTCGGAAGGCTCGTCCAGACGAAGCTCGCCAGGTGGTCCTCGTCCTTGACGCCTCGGCCTCGATGCAGACCCTCGAGGCGGACGGGCGGACCCGGTTCGAGCTCGCGATCGAGGCCGCCAGAGCCGAGATCCAAGGCAAAGACCCCGCCGACGAATACGCGCTCGTCGTGGCGAGCGATCGCGTCGAGGTCCGCTGCCCCTTCGAGCGAGGGCGGCTCCGGTTGCTCGCTGCGCTGGACGGAGTGCGCGTGACGGGACGCGCTCTCGACGCGCCCCGGGCGTTGGCCTTCGCCCGCGCGATCGCGCGAGACCAGCCGCACCCAGAGGTCTTGGTGATCGGTGACGGCGCGGCGGGCCGCTTGAAGAGCGAGGACACCGCGCCGGTCTCGAGCCGCGTGATCCCGCTGCGACTCAAGAGCGTGGGGGCCACGAGCGAGAACGTGGGGATCCTGCGCTTTAGCGCGCGCAAGAACCGCTCGTTGGGAACCGACTACGTCCTGGCTCGAGTCAAGAACTTCGGGACCACAGAGCGCGAAGTGACCCTCGAGCTGAGCCTCGACGGGAACGTCCAGAAGGTCCTTCCACGCACGCTCGCCCCCGGAGCCGAGCTGAGTGAGCGGCTCCAGCTCGCCCTCCCCCAAGGTGGCGTGCTGCGGCTCGAGGTCACCTCCGAGCAGGACGCGTTCGCCCTCGACGACGTGGCCTACGCCCTCGTCCAGCCCGCCCGCCTCCACCGCGTGATCGTGGTCGCGCCGAGCGCGGCCGCCCTCGAGCCCTACCGCGTGGCCTTCGCCGCTATGGAAGAGGTGATCGACCCCGCCAGCCAAGCCTTGACTCTGAGCGAGTTCGCCGCCCTCTCTCCTGAGGATCGCGCGTCCGACCTCTTGGTCTGTGCCGGCGCCCTCCCCCCCGACCTTCCTCCCCACACGGCCCTCCTCCTGGCGGGGATTCCCCTGCCCTCCTTCCTCCCGGCCCAAGAGTTGGACCACGAAGAGCGGCCCACGGTGTGGGACTGGGACCGGACCCACCTCCTCAACCGATACCTGAACTGGCGTGACCTGCCCCTCCCCGCTGCCCGCCCGCTCCGGCTGAGCGCGGGCAAAGCCCTCGTACAGAGCTACGAGGGCGCGCTGGTGGCGGCCTTCGATCAGGACGGCCGCCAGGTCCTCTGGCTCGGCTTCGATCCCGGCTCGCGCTTGTTCCCGTTCCGGCTCGCGTTCCCGCTCCTGCTCCGAAACGCCCTCTCCTGGTTCGAGCAGGAGAGCCGCCTCCTCCTCCGCGCCAACTACTCGCCGGGTGAGGTTATCGAGCCGCTGGGCCGCGTGCCTGGCGAGTCCGTCGAGGTCAGCTGGTTCCCGGCCGGAGCGCAAGAGGCCCGCGTCGAGTCCCTCCCCGTCCGCGAAGGACGGTTCCGGTTCGCCGAGACCCAGACCCCGGGTCCGGTTTCGTTCCGGATCTCACGCCGGGGGCCGGGCGGGGTCTTGCTCAGCGAGCAGGCCACGACCGCGATCAACCTGTTCGAGCCCGACGAGTCCCGGATCGCGCCCGCGCCGCTTGAGGCCCCCAGCGAGGCCAAGCAGGCCCCCTCGGTCAGCGAGGGTTCGGGCTGGGGGTCGCTCCCGCTTCAGCTCTGGCCGCTCCTGGTCGGACTCGGCGTCCTGCTTTGGACCGCCGAGTGGATCACGTATCACCGACGGTGGACCGAGTGAGCGGCTTGGCTTTCGAAGCGCCGGGCTGGCTGATCCTCCCCGGGCTGCTCGCGCTCCCGCTCCTGGTCGCGAAGGCGCAGAGCTACGCCGACCTTCCCAAGGGTCGGGCTCGGCTCGCGTTTGGGCTCCGCCTGTTGGGGTTGAGTCTCCTGATCCTGGCCCTCGCGCGGCCTGTCCTCTCGCTCTCGAGCGGGGAGAAGGCGCTCGTGTTCGTGGTCGACGTCTCTGCCAGCGTTGACGACGAAGCACTCCGCGCGCGCCTCGATCAAGTCGCTCGAGCCACGGCTGAGCTCGGCGAGACGCGAGCGGGGATCATTCTCTTTGGCGAGCGACCTGTGCAAGTCGCGTCCCTCTCGAGCGCGCCGCCCGCTTGGACCGGCGGCGAGCCGCTCAGCTTGCGGGAGCGAGCGCTGCACGCGACGACGCGAAGCACGCTCCGGGCCCAGATCGCAGAGCAAGAGCGCAAGGCTCTCGACGCGGGGGGAGAAGCGGAGATCGCGCGACTCCGAGCCAAGCTCAAGGCGCTTGAGGCCTGGCGCGTCCAGGTCGGGCTCGAAGGCACCGACGTCGCCGCAGCGCTCCGCCTGGCGCGCGGGACCCTGCCGCGTGGGGCTGCCCGCCGAGTGATCTTGATCAGCGACGGGCGCGCCAACCGCGGGGACTTCGCTCGCGAACTCGAAGCGCTTCGGGAGGAGGGCGTCGAGCTCCACACTTGGGCCCTGCGCTCACAAAGCGAGAAGCCAGAGATCGTGGCCGAGGCGCTGCGGGCCCCAAACGAGGCTCAAGTCAAAGCGCCCTTCGATCTGGAGCTGGTGGTCCGGGCCAGCCAGGCGACCCGCGCCCGAGTCACGGTGTACCGAAACAAGTTTCGGATCGAGACGCGCGAAGTCGATCTCCGAGCAGGCCTCAACGTGTTGAACATTCCCAAGGTTCGCCTCGAGGCTGGCTTCCACGAGTTCGAAGCCAGGATCGCTCCCCTCGATGCTGCCGCCGACACCCGCGCCGAGAACAACGTGGCGCGAGCGGCGACGCGCGTCGCGGGCAAACCTCGCGTCCTGATCATTGAGCGGAACCCGCGCGAGATCCGCTACCTCGAAGACGCGCTCCGCGAGGAGTCCATGAGCGTCGAGGTCCGCCCGCCCCTGGGGCTCCCTCAAGAGCTCAACGAGCTCCTCGACGTGGACGCCTTAATCCTCTCGGACGTCCCCGCCGACGCCTTCCAACCGGCCCAGCTCCGCCTGGTCGAGCGCTACGTCAAGGAGCTCGGCGGCGGACTCCTAATGCTCGGTGGCGAACAGAGCTTCGGACTCGGGGGCTACTACCGGACACCGATCGAAGACGCGCTCCCGGTTCGAATGCCGATCAAGAAGGACATTGAGAAGCCGAGCTTGGCGCTCCTCCTGGTGATCGACAAGTCCGGCTCCATGGACGGCGAGAAGATCCAAATCGCGCGCGAGGCAGCGATCGCTTCGGCCGAGGTCCTCAAGGCGAGTGACCAGTTTGGTGTCGTGGCTTTTGACTCGCTCGCGCAGTGGATCTGCCCCCTGGTGGACGCGACCGAGAAGGAGCGGATCACGAGCTCGGTCTCACGCCTGGTCGCAGGCGGCGGGACCAACATTTATCGCGGGCTCTACAAGGCCTACAAGCGCTTGCTCGAGAGCGAGGCCAAGCTAAAGCACATCATTTTGCTCTCGGACGGACACACCCAGGGCTCTGGCTATCGGCGACTCGTGTCCCACATCGCGGCCGACGAGATCACGCTCTCGACCGTCGGAATTGGGGCTGGCGCTGACAAGAAGCTCCTCTCGAACATGGCGGAGTGGGGCGGGGGGGCCTACTACCACACCGAGGACTTCGCCTCGATCCCCCAGATCTTCACCCGGGAGACGCTCCGGGCCAGTAAGTCAATGCTGATCGAGGAGCCCTTCGTCCCTCAGCTCGCGAGCCAGAGTCCTGTCCTCAAAGGACTCAACGAGAAGGAGCTCCCCTTCCTGCTCGGCTACGTCGCGACGCAGCGCAAGCCACGCGCGAGCCTGGTCCTGGTCTCCGAGTATGGCGACCCCGTGCTCGCGACGTGGAGCTACGGCCTCGGTCGCTCGGCCGCCTTCACCTCGGACGCCAAGACGCGCTGGGCCGGCGACTGGATCGCGTGGTCGGGCTACGCCAAGTTCTGGGGCCAGCTCGTCCGGAGCGTGATGGCGACGGGCGGACGCAGCTCGCTCAGCACGAGGACCCAGGTTCGTCTCGAGGACGGCAAGGCCCACCTCCAGTTCGACGTCCGCGATCAACGTGGGGAGTTTCGAGACGAGGAGCCGCCCCAGGTCTTCCTGAGCACGGATGCGAGCGGGACCCCCCGCGCGCTGAGCGTCCGCCACACAGCCCCCGGGGTGTTCGAGGCCGAGTTTCCGCTCGAAGACTACGGTCGTTTCCACCGCGTGATGGTCGCCCAGCGGCGCGGGGGCCGCCTGGTCGAGAGCAAGGTCCTCGCGGTCAGCGAGGCCTATTCACCCGAGTTCCGCGGCGGTCCTGTTGACGAGGCGGGCCTCGCCGCCGCCGCGGAGCGGACCGGAGGCGTGTTCGATTCGACGCCCGCGGTCGCTGTGGCGCTGAGCGCTTCGGGAGACCGGGTCCCGCATGAGACGTGGTGGTGGTGGCTGCTGGCGGGGTTGATCGTGTTCCCCTGCGACCTCGCAGCGCGCCGGCTCTCCCCTCGGGGCGGAGCCGCTCCGTCCGGTAGATAGGCCTGGCTGAGGTAAAGAAGAGAGAGCGTCTGTCTCGCCGGGACAGCGTCGGGCGGGGGTAAACCGGGTAAACCCCGCACCCTACAGATCGCATTCGCCCCCACCAGTCGACCGACCCTGGCCTCTCTCGCAACACGCTTCCGTAGGGGCGGGGTTTACGCCCGCCCGCCCCGAGGTCGCGTCAAGCGGCCCTCGGGAGTCTCGCCGCCGAGAGCCGCAGAGATCGGGAGCTAGGGCGAAGGCGCTCGGATTCGGTGGCGAGGCCCACGGCGGTAGCCACGGAAGAAGAAGAAGGATCCCTCCCCTTCTTCTTCTTCGCACTTACACCTCGCGACGCCCTAGCGCCCTGGCAGCGAATCCAGAGTATTTGCTAGACCTCTTGATCTCCGCGGTTCTCGGCGTTCCTTTGCGTTCTCCGCGTTGAGAATGCTCTCGCCTCGGGCATTCCCCCAACGCACTCAAGCCGTGCCGTTCACTAGAGACGCGAACTTCGGAGGATTCCGGTCGAGGACGAGCACGAGCACGAGAGGCTGTCGCGAAACTGAGCGTTCCCAACGCGGAGAATCGCGGAGACTCGCGGAGGGCCGCAGAGGTCGAGAACTAGAGCGAAGGGCGCTCGGATTCGGTGGCGAGGCCAAGAGCGGTAACGAAGGGAAGAAGGGAAGAGCCCGGGAGGCTCCTGAGAGACCGATTGGCGCGGTTTCGGGGGCGGGCGGGGGTAAACCCCGCCCCTACTCGAGCGTGTTGCGAGCCCGGCCATTGGAGGTCGGCTCGGGCGCCTTGCAGGGCGCGAGATACGATCTGCAGGGTGCGGGGTTCACCCCAGCCCGGCGCCTGTCCCGGAGGGACATGCGTGCGGGCACGACGAACGCCACGAGCACCGACAAGCGCCACGGGATCAGTCCCCGAGGCGCTCTTCGGCGAGTTCGACCGCGGCGGCGTACGGCGTCAGCCCACCGTCGGCCCGGCGCAGGACCTCTGCGATCGTGGCGCGGATTCGAGCTTCGGCGACCTCGACCTCAGGTTCGCTCCCGTTCTCCAGGCGAGCGGTCAAGAGGACCGCAGCGCCCCCGTTGACGACGAAGTCAGGCAGATAGAGCACGCCTCGCTCGGCGAACGCGTCAGCGGCCTGGGCGCCGCCCACGAGCTGGTCGTTGGCCGCTCCCGCCACCAGCCGACAACGAAGCCCAGCGATCGTGGCGCCGTCGAAGACCCCGCCCACAGCGCAGGGAGCCAAGGCGTCTACGTCTGCCCACAGCGCGTCCTCGGGGGCGACGAAGTCCACCCCCAGCTCCGCTGCCAGCGCGACCCCGGCCGGAGCGGGATCACTGATCAAGACGCTCGCGCCTGCCGCCTGCAGTTGGCGAGCGAGGGCCCCCCCGACCGTCCCCACGCCTTGGACCAGGATCCGACGTCCCGCCAGCTCGAGCCCGAGCCGCGCGAAGCCCGCTTCGAGGCAGACCCGGACACCCGCCGCCGTCGCGGGGCCAGCCTGGCTCCCATGCTCGCCGATCGCGAGCGAAGTCACCTCGCGGATCACGTCGACCTCGCGGCTCGAGATCCCATAGTCCGGGCCGGTCGCGAAGTGACCGCCCAGGCGCTCAAGGCAGCGCCCATACGCCCGGAGCCGCTCCTCGAGGAGCGGCCGATCCTTGGCGCCCGCCTCGTCCTGGAGGATCACGCCTTTCCCGCCCCCGTAGGGGACGCCGTGGACCGCGAACTTGTAGCTCATGCCCTGCGCCAAGCGCGCCGCGTCGTCGGCAGCCTCAGCCAGGCTCGCGTAAGCCCGGAGCCGAGTCCCACCCCGCGGGGGCCCGCGGCGGGTGTCGTGGACGGCGATCACGGCCCTCAGGCCAGAGGCTTGGTCCCGAAACAAGTGCAGCCCCTCGAGGCGCCCCGCGATCTCGGTCAAGTCAGCCATGCGTCGGGTCCGTCGGTAGAGCGCGGTGGGTATAGGACTGCTTCCCGGGACCGAAGTCGCTCGCGGCTTGCCCCTGGCCGCGCAACAGCCACCGTGTCGTTAGGAGACCTTCCACGCCGACCGGGCCGCGGGCGTGGATCCGGCCGGTGCTGATCCCGACCTCGGCTCCCAGGCCGTAGCGGAATCCGTCCGCGAAGCGCGTGCTCGCGTTGGCGAACACAGACGCCGAGTCGACGCGGCGGAGGAACTCTTCGCAGGCGGCTGGGTCCTCGCTCACGATCGCGTCGGTATGTCCGCTCCCGTGGCGGTGAATCCAATCGATCGCGGCCCCGAGGTCGTCCACGACCGCGACGGCCAGCTCGAGGTCACCCCACTCGTGACCCCAGTCGCTCTCGACGGCGAGCACGCTCTCGACCGCCGGGGCCGCGGCGCTCAGCTCGGCGTGAGCGCGCGCGTCAGCCCGAAGGCGAACTCCAGCCTCAGTCAGCGCCCGCGCGAGTCTGGGGAGCTGAGGAAGGAACGCAGGGTGGACGAGGAGCGTCTCGGTCGCGTTGCAGGCCGCTGGGTAGCCTGTCTTCCCGTCCAGGGCGAGGTGGGTCGCCTTCGCTGGATCGGCGTCTGCGTCGAGGTAGAGGTGGCAGACGCCCTCGGCGTGGCCCAGGACCGGGATCCGAGTGCCCTGCTGGATCGCGCGCACGAGCTGGCCGGACCCGCGCGGAATCACGAGGTCGATCAAGTCGTCGAGTTCGAGGAGTTCGGCGACGTCGGCTCGCCCCTCCACGCCAGCGACCGCCGCCGGGTCGAGCCCGGCTGCCTGGAGGGCGTCCTGGAGGCAGCGGACCAAGACCGCGTTGCTCTGGGCCGCCTCGCGGCCGCCCTTGAGGAGGACCCCGTTCCCGCTCTTGAGCGCCAAGGCCCCGATCTGGATCACGGCGTCAGGGCGGCTCTCGAAGATCACGAGCAAGACCCCGAGCGGACTCTTGACCTGCTCGAGGACGAGACCCGGGCTGAGCTCCGTCTTGAGGAGGGGCTGGCCGATCGGATCCTTGCCCTTGGCGAGTTGAAGGACGCCGGCCCGCAGGGTGGCCAGCTTCTCGGCCGAGAGCGCCAGCCGATCGAGAAGAGGACCCGTCAGGGCGTCGCGCTCGGCTTGGGCCAAGTCCGCCGCGTTGGCCGCCAAGATCTCCTCTTCGCGCGCCTCCAAGAGCTCGCTGAGAGCAGCGAGCGCCGCCCGGCGAGCCGCGCCGCTCGCGCTCCCCAAACCACGCTGGGCGTCGCGAAGCCTGCTCGCGGTCGAGCGCCAAGCGCTCATGAGGGCTCCAGGACGAGGTGATCGCGGTGCACGAGGGCGTCGTGGTTGCGAGTCCCGGCCGGCGCTTGGCCCACCCGCCAGGCTTCGGCCTGGGTCGCGTCGCACGAGACGAGACCCCGACCCACGAGGCCCCCCTCGGGGCCAAAGAGCTCAACGACTTCGCCCTGCTCGAACTCGCCCTCGACTCGGGCGACTCCTGGGGCAAGGAGCGAGGCCTTCTTCTCACGGAGGGCGCGGACTGCGCCCGCGTCGAGGTGCAAGGCGCCTCGGGCGGCGCTCGCGAACGCGATCCAGCGTTGGCGCGCCGGGAGGCCGGCCTGGGCAGGAAACCAGGTCCCGACCTCCGCTCCCGCCACGAGGCGGGTCAGGACGTCCGGCTCGCGTCCCGACGCGATCACGGCCTCACAGCCTGAGCGGGCCGCGATCTCGGCCGCAGCGACCTTGCTCAGCATGCCGCCTCGGCTCGCGGCCGAGCTCGCGCCAGAGATCGCGCCCGCGAGCTTGGTCACGTCGTCGACGCGGCTCAGGAGCGGCGCGTCCGGGTCCTCGCGCGGGTCGCGCGCGAAGACCCCCGCCACGTCAGTCAAGAGCACGAGCAGGTCCGCGCCGAGCTTGGTCGCGACGAGGGCCGAGAGGCGGTCGTTGTCTCCGAACACGGGCCGCCCCCGCCCCTCGACCCAAGCCAGCTCGTCAGTCGCGACCGCGTCGTTCTCGTTGACGACTGGGATCACGCCCAGCTCGAGGAGCCGACTAAAGGTGTTGCGCAGGTTGAGGTAGCGGAGCCGGTCCGCGAAGTCCCCCTGGGACAGCAGGACTTGAGCGCAGACCAAGCCCAGCCGGCTAAAGCCCTCCTCATAGATGCCCATCAGCCGCGACTGCCCGACCGCCGCGCAAGCCTGACGAAGCGCGAGTTCGGTCGGGGGCTGCTCGAGCCCGAGCGCGGCCTGCCCCAGCCCAACCGCACCCGAGCTGACCAGGATCACCTCGCGCCCCGTCTGGCGGAGCGTCGCGAGGGACTCGATCAGCCCGAACAAGCGGCCAAGGGCGAGGCTCCCGTCGTCGTGAGTCAAGACCCGGGTGCCGAGCTTGACCACCACGCGCCGAGCACCGGCGACTGGAGTGCGAGAGGAGGCGTCCATGCGGGGAACTATAGCGCCCGAGGGCTGTAGCCCGTCCCGGGGAATCAGCTCAGGCCTGACGGAATCTCATCAGCGTCGAGCCGATCTGGACCTCGTCGCCGTCGACGAGCTGGTGGCTGGTGATCCGCGTGCCGTTGACCGTGGTCCCGTTGCTGCTGTTGAGGTCGGAGATCCGATACCCGTCTGGGAGCTTGTCGATTCGGCAGTGCGCACGCGAGGAGCGAATGTCCCAGATCGTGATATCGGTCGAGGCCCCGCGCCCAATGATTTGAACGCTCTTGCCGCCCACAGGGAAGCTCCGCCCCGCGTCGTTGCCCTTCAGGCAAAGGAGCGCCGACTCGCCCGCGGGGACGTCAGCGCTAAGGTCGCGGCCGGCGGTCGGAAGCTCGCTCGCCTCGTCGGAGAGGAGACGGAGCTTGTGATCGCCGATCGTGATCGTGTCTCCAATGCTGATCTCGGCCCGGACGGTCCGCTCACCGTTGTGGAGGAACCCCTGGCCAGTCACGTCGAAGCAGGTGTAGCGCTCACCCTCGCGATAGACCTTGAGGTGAATGTCCGCGATCTGGTTGTCGTTGACCTTGAGGTCAGCGGCGGCGGAGCGCCCGACCTCGACCACGTTCTGATGTTGAAGGCGGAGCTGGACTCCGAGGCTCTCTCCTTCAACGACGACCAAGCGCAGCGACACGCGTCCCCCTCGACTGCTCTGGACGAAGCATGCTCCGCCCGCTCGCCCCCACAGGCGAACGTCGTCCTCAGTGGGTCCTCGGACGAACAACAAGAGGCTATCACGCGGGAGACGACGCCTCTGCCCCCTGAGGCCGAACTGGACTAGTGAGTGCTGCCCGCCAGAAATTCCGGTACGGGTGAATGTAGGGGCGGGGTTTACCCCCGCC
>JAESQQ010000018.1 GCA_016765095.1 Planctomycetota bacterium
AGCGCGGGCGGCGCCTCTTCGAGGGAGCCGACTCTGCCTCCGGTCCCCGCCTGGTAGTGCGAACAGACAGCGGCCACCGCGGCGGCTGGCTGCCCGTAGGCCCAGACCTCCCCCCCTTCGAGGACCGCGCTCAGGAGCGCGATCCGGGGGCGCTTCTGGATCTCGAAGCGCGGCTCAAAGCGTCCGCCGACGACTACCGGCGAGGCGCAGCAGCCGGCCAAGAGCCCACAGAGGAAGAGCAAGAAAGGGGAGCTGGTGCGAGCCACAGGCGGAGTCTCTGGATTACTAGAACGAGAGACCGATCGAAACCACGAGACCGTTAATGGTCAAGGCGCCTTCGACTCGTCTCCCGGTTCCGCCGAGCGTAGGGGTCGCGTTCACGATCATGAATCGGTATTCGAGCGAGAGCGAGAGGAACTCCGGGATCATGTTCAGCCGGGCTCCGATTCGCATTTCGAAGTAGCGCGCGTCCTCGAGGCCGACTGATTCCCAGGACCAGTTCATGAACTGGGCCTGGCTGAACACAGTCAGGTGGGGAAAGGGCGTCAGCTCGATCAGTCCGCCGAAGGTCGGTGAGAGCAGCTCGCCCAGGACCTTGCGCTTGACCTCCTGTGGGGTCGGCCGGAGCAGGACCCCCTCGAGCTCGACCTGGAGTCGGAAATAGCGCAGCCCGCCCAAGAACCCGATTCGATACTTCCGCCCGTAGAGAACGTCCCACTCGACGAACGCCGAGAGCGAGAGAAAACTGAAATTCGCTCGGAGCAGGTCGTCGGGTCCGGCGAGGCGGACTCCGTCGAAGATCACCTCCTCGACCTGGCGCCGGTATGTGCCCCCCCGCTTGAACTGGAAGAAGTCGCCGCCGCCGCGGATCTTGCCGCCCAGGCTGAAGGTCAGCCAGGGACCCATCGCGCCGCTCTCGAGGCCCTGGTTGACCTCGAGGTTGTCGAGCCGGGTTCCTCGCAGCGTGCCACGGTCGACTCGGATCCTGGAGCGGGACTCGATCACCCCCAAGAACCCCAGCTCGACTCGGAGGAGCGGCGGGTCGGGGACGATCTCCTCCTCCAACACGATCCAGGACTCGAACTCGCGAAGGTTGCCGCCGAGCGCGCTCTCGCCGTCTTCGAACGCAGAGTCCGCGTCGATGGGCTCTGAGGGCGAGTCCTGGGCTCCAGCGAGGGGAGCAAGCCCTCCGAGTGTGAGGAGAGCAAACAGGGCGAAGCGGCAGAAGGTGGCGAGGCTCATTCTAGAGCGCACTATAGGGCTCACAGAGGGGCCCCGGGCAGCGTATTGGGGCTGAGTGGCATCCCTTCGCTCCTCGCTTCCCCAAGGTGGATCCATGGCCCTCAAGCGCTCCCTCGTTCCTCTCCTGGCCCTGATCCTCGCCGCAGCCCCGGCCCTGGCGGATCCCACCGCGGGTCAGGCAGTCGCGCAGCGCCTGCTCAAGGGGCGCGTGAGCGTCAAGCAGGCCCAAAAGAGCTGGGAGGCTGCGGGCGTCGGCCCCACCGACGCCCTCGCTCTCCTGCGCGAGGGGCGGATCGCTTCGGGCACCCTGGGCGACGTCGAGCTCGAGCTGACAGACACTCACGAGCGCAAGACGCGGATTCTCGTGCACGTGCCCAAGGAGCCGCGGGCTGACGGCCGCTACGGCGTCCTCCTCATGCTGCACGGGCTGGGCGGGCACGCGGGGCATTTTTACGCCTTCGCCAAGAAGATCGCCCCCGCTGGCACGATTGTGATTGCGCCGGACGCCAAGAAGCTGCCTCCCGAGCTGGAGAACGTCGACATTCCGAAAATGGGCAGCCTCTCGCTCTTCCCCCACTGGTGGCGCTACCACAGCGAGGGCTTCGCCCTCGCGGCCCTGGCCGAGGTCGGGCGCCGCTACCCCCTCGATCACGACCGAGTCGTGCTCTCGGGCTACAGCATGGGTGGCTACGGGGCGTGGAACCTCGGGCTCCGCTTCTCGGGGCGGTTCGCCGCCGTCACGCCGTTCTCGGCGGGGATCGCTCGCAGCGAAGCGCTCCTGGGGCGCCACGAGAACTCGCGCGCCCTGTTGGCAAACGCCGAGAACCTGCCCTTGTTCTTCGTGCACGGCAACCGCGATCAGACGGTCCCGGTGCGCTACTCGCGGGGCATTTCGGCTGAGCTCAAAGCGCTTGGAATCAAGCACGAGTTCCGCGAGGTCGAGGGCGGCCCGCACATTTTGCGCTCCTTCCTCCGGGGCGATAAGCTGACCGACGACCTGACGACTTGGCTGGCCGAGCAAGAGCGGACCGCGTGGCCTCGCGCCTTGAGCCGGACCGCGCTTCAAAGCGATCACGGTCGCGACCGCTGGCTCCAGATCGATACCCTCAATGCGCCGGTCGCCAGCCTCCGCGCGACCGTCAAAGGACAGCGGATTCAACTCCAGGCCGAAGGAGTGGCTCGCTGCACCCTCTTCCTCGACCCTCAGCTCGTCGACGTCACGGCTCCGATTCGCGTGGAGTGCGACGGGGTGGTCCTCCACGAGGGTCTAGTCGCTCCGAGCTGGAAGGCGCTCTCCGACAGCTTCCGAGGGGACGCCAAGACGGCCGCCGCCGTCGCGCTCAAGCTCGAGCTGCCGCGCGTCTTCTGAGCGAGTGGTTCCTCGTCCCCTTCGCAACCGCTACCTCGGTCAACGCCACGGCGAGAGCGAAGCCAACGTCGCTGGAATCGTGCTCTCGGATCCCGCCGAAGGGGTCCCTCGTTGGGGCTTAACGCCCGCCGGGCGGGCTCAAATCGAGGCCGCGATCGGGGTCGCCGCGGAGCTCCTTGGCTCCTCCCCGAGCGAAGTCGTGGTCGTCAGTTCGGACTTCAAGCGGACTCGCGAGACTGCTGAGTTGAGCGTGACGTTGCTTGGGGCCGGTCCGGCTCGCCTCGACGAAGCCCTCCGCGAGCGCTTCTTTGGAGCCCACGAAGGGTTGGGGAACGAGCGCTACGAGTCCGTGTGGGCTCGCGATCGCGAGGAGCCGACGCACACCGAGGAGGGCGTCGAGAGCGCCCATGCCACAGCACTTCGGACCGCGAGCCTGATCGAGCGCCTCGAAGGGGAGGCGAGCGGTCAGACGTATCTCCTCGTCTCCCACGGGGACGCGCTGCAGCTCCTTCAGACCGCGTTCTTGGGCGAGAGCCCCGCCACCCACCGCGAGCGGCCCCACTGGCCGCCGGCGGAAGTTCGGCTCCTCGGTGGGCCCGGTTCGCTGTAGCGTGACCGTGAAGCCATGCCTAGTGCAGCCCATCACAAGTTGCGGTACACCCCATTGCTTTCGTAGGGGAGGGGTTTACCCCCTCCTGCGGGCGGGGGTAAAC